>CAYNBC010000001.1:0-13861 GCA_964395255.1 uncultured Sphingobacteriales bacterium
TTCTTGAAGAGAATGGAGCTCCTGAAATCCTGTATAAAATCAAAGAAAAACTAAGAAAAAGAAATCCGGAAAAAGTTGCCAATGAATTGCTTGACTACCTCTGTGAGAAAAACAACATCAAACTGGAAGATATTGATTACATTGCCACTACGGGTGAAGGCGCTGAAATAAAAAACAAAAAAGGGCATTTTTACAGTATGACAACCCATGCGCGGGGTGGCGTTATGCTTATGCCTGACGCCCGGACTATTGTCGATCTTGGTGCTTTATATGTAAGGGCAATTAAAATTAATGAATACGGCAAAGTACTGGACTATAAAATGACGGGGCAATGTGCTTCAGGGAGCGGACAATTTATCGAGAATATCAGCCGGTATCTGGGATTGGCAATCGAAGAAGTGGGCGATGTTTCCCTTCAATCAACGCGGCCTGAAATGCCCTCAGGAATATGTGCTGTCCTGGCTGAAACCGATGTCATTAACATGGTATCAAGAGGTATTCCTACTCCGGATATCATCAAAGGAATACATCTATCTGTAAGTCAGAAAGTCATCAAATTATTGAGCAGTTTAAAAATCAATGGAATCGTTGGACTGACCGGAGGCATGTCGTTGAACCGGGGTATGGTACAGGCTTTACAGGAGCAGGCTAACTCGATAGGAATGAACTGTACTTTTATAACGCATGAAGACGGTATTTATGCGGGTGCTCTGGGTGCTGCTGTCTGGGCAGCTTTCAGGTTCAGGGTGTTAAATCAATTGGTGAAATAAATAATTATGAGCTGGAAAAGTCTGGATGCATTTTTTAAACCATCATCGGTAGCTGTTATTGGGGCTTCTCAAAAGGAACTTTCTATAGGTAATGTGATTATTAAAAACTTACAGACCTACGGTTACAAAGGAAAAATATTTCCTGTTAATCCAAAAGTGAATGAAATCCGTGGTTTAAAAGCTTATCCTTCCATACTGGACGTTCCTGAAAGAGTAGATCTGGCACACATTGTAATACCACCACCACTGGTTCCCGATGAAGTAGAAAATTGCGGTAAAAAAGGGGTCAAAGGGATTATTATTAATACAGCTGGCTTTAAAGAAATGGGTGGAGAAGGAAAAGCCCTGGAGGATGATTTTTTAGCCAGGGCAAAAAAATATAACATTCGAATATTTGGGCCCAATTGCCAGGGAGCTATAAACAGTGACCCCCAGCTAAAATCCTATTGTAATTTTACTTTTACTTATCCAGAGGCCGGTTTTATATCAGTGGTTGCCCAGAGCGGTGGAGTAGGAGCTGTTATCATGCAGGCTTTGCATGATATGGGAATTGGCCTGAGGATGTATTCTTCCAATGGCAATGCTTCGGATGTTTCAATACCTGAAATTGTAGAATATTATGGTCATGATGAAGGAACAAGGGTTATTGTCCTTTATGTAGAAAGTCTTGAAAATCCGGGAGTATTTATGAAAATAGCCCGTGAAGTGACCCGTAAAAAACCTGTGCTTGCCCTAACTGCAGGAACAACTGAAAAAGGAGCAGAAGCTTCCCGTTCTCATATTGGAGGAATGGCAGGTAGTATTTCTATGGATTTAATATTTGAAAAAACAGGAATTCTGGCTTTTGACAACCAGGAACAAATGTGCCATGCTGCCGTAGCGTTTGCCTATCAACCTATTCCTCGGGGAAAGAGGGTGGGTGTTATCACCAATACTGGTGGGCCGTCTGTGATTGCTATAGATGAACTGGTTCGTAATGGACTGGAAATTCCACCTTTATCTGAAAAGGCTAAAGAAGAATTAAGCAAAACCATGTTTTCTTCCGCTTCGATAGCCAATCCTCTGGATGTTGTAGCTACAGCCCGGGCAGAACAATTCCGTAGTGCTTTTGATACTTTAATGAATGAACCTCAGCTGGATAGCATTTATGTCAATTTTGTTACACCACCTTTTGTCGATTGCGAAAGTGTAGCACATGAGTTTGTCAAAACCTCGGAAATGTATGACAAACCCATCGTATGCAATTATATGACAGACAAACAAAGATGGAAAGAAACCACCCGAATCTTAAAAGAAGGGGGTATCCCCTGTTATGATTATGCTGAATCAGCGGCACAAGCCCTGGCTGCTCTTGTCAGGTATCATCAGATTAGTTCCCGTCCTGAAGGTTCAACCATGAAATTTCATGATATCAAAACGGATGAAGCCAGAAAGATTTTTACGGTTAACAAAGGTAAATCAATGGTGCCGGCTTCTGATGCATACAGGCTTCTTGAATGCTATGGAATACCGGTGGCTCCATGGTTGGTTTCTGACAATATAGAAGAATTGATTGGATTTGCTTCCAGAATTGGATATCCCGTTGTGTTGAAAGCAGATGCTGAAGATATCATTCATAAAACCGAAGCAGGTGCAGTTAAACTTCATATTTTAAATCAGAGTCAGCTGTATGAAGAAATTTTACAAATGCGGGAACGATTGAAAATGAAGCATCCTCGTTTTCTTGTACAAAAACAAATGGAAAAAGGACTGGAGCTCATCGCCAGTGCCCGTAAAGAAAAAGGATTGGGCCATATTTTAATGTTTGGACTGGGAGGAATCTTTGTTGAGCTTTTTAAAGATGTAACATTTAAAATTGCCCCCATTACCGATACCGAAGCTGATGAAATGCTTCATGGTTTTAAATCTTCGGTTCTTTTGAATGGATACCGAGGACAAAAAGGCGTCAACAAATCAGCGTTGAAAGAAATTCTGGGAAGGCTTTCCGTGATGGTAGAACAAAATCCGGAAATTATAGAACTGGATATCAACCCATTGATAGCATGGGAAAACAGGGCTTGTGCTGTGGATATCCGTATTGCATTATAAAAAATATCAGGTATGGAAGAAAAAAACTACTCTATTGGAATCATCGGTCTTGGACCTATAGGTCAAACTTTGGCAGTACACTTTAAAGAAGCCGGTTGTGAGGTATCTATCACTGACCTTGATCGTGAAAAACTCAATATGATCAGGTCGAAAGGTATTGAACTCGTAGGTAAAATCAAGAAAAAGGAATACTTCAAGCATGTGTTTTATTCCATTGAAGAAATGATGGATTATGAGTTTGAAATTTTAATCAGTGCAGTAAAAGATTATCATGTCGAAGGAGTTCTTGAACGCATCGAACACCACCAGGCCAGTGATATTTATCTGGTTAGTGCCCAGAATGGCATTGACATCAGTAAAAAATACACCAGCCATTTTCCCACATCCATGATTTTACGAATGGTTATCAATTTTGCAGGTAATCTGCAGGCACCCAATGTTGTAGGTATTAATTTTTTCAATCCCCCCAATTACATTGGCTCGATTGATGACTCCAATCCTGAACTTGCAGAGTGGATAGCCAAAAAATTGACAGAAGGCAATCTGGAAACCCACCCGGTAGATTCCTTTACCATCAATGACAAAGTCTGGGAAAAAACCATTCTAAACGCAGCTTTAAGCCCGCTTTGTGCTATTTCCCGCCTGACCATGAAAGAAGCTATGGACAATCCCGATACACTTGAAATTGTTGAGCAAATTTTGTATGAAGCAGTCGCTGTTGCCAAAGCCGAAGAAATCAAATTGCCGGATAATTTTATCAAATTGGCCATAAGATATTTGGGCAATGCAGGTAACCATATGCCTTCTCTGGCTGTTGACCTGATTAACAAACGGGAAACCGAAATTGACTATATGAACGGTAAAATCGTGGACTATGGAAGGAAACATTATATCCGGACACCCCTGAACTTAACATTAACCAATCTGGTGAAAGCCATAGGTTATAAAAATGGAGTAAAATCACATTAAAAATCAATAGCATGGAAGAAAAAATGTATGCATGGAAAATGACGGCACCCAACCAGGAATTTGAACTGGTGGAATCGTCATTTCCGGTGTTGAATGATAATGAGGTTCTCATCAAAGTAGCAGGTTGTGGAGTATGTCATACTGATTTAAGTTTCTGGCATTACGGAGTAAAGACACGAAAAGAACCTCCACTTGCTCTTGGTCATGAAATCAGTGGTAAAGTGGTGAAAGGCCCTTCCGAATGGGTGGGTAAAAAAGTGATAATTCCAGCTGTTTTGCCCTGCGGTGAATGTGAGCTTTGCCGTAACGACAGAAGTAATATTTGTCAGAAGCAGTTGATGCCAGGGAATGATTTTGATGGAGGGTTTGCTTCCCACATCAAAGTTCCTTATCGGTTTTTATGCCCTGTTCCGGAGTCCCTTCTGGACAGATATCCCTTAAAAAAACTTTGTGTAGTTGCAGATGCTATTTCAACTCCTTATCAGGTTATCAAAAAATCAGGGCTTAGAGAAGGTGACTTTGCCATTGTTATTGGTGTTGGTGGCGTTGGTATTTATGCTGCCTTGCTTGCTAAAATCATGGGAGCCAAAGTTCTGGCACTTGACATCGATGAGGAAAAACTTAAAATGGCAGAGGAAAATGGGATTGACAAAACCCTGAATGTTAAAAATCTTGATTTTAGATCATTAAAAACCAAAGTAAAAGAAATTGCAAAGGAACTTCAGGTTTCACCTTACCAGTGGAAAATATATGAGATGTCAGGAACAAGGGCTGGCCAGGAAACGGGCTTTGGTTTATTAACTTTTGCTTCTACCATGTCTGTGGTTGGCTTTACGCTTGATAAAACCGAAGTCAGGCTCAGTAATCTTATGGCTTTTGATGCTTCTTTAATTGGTACCTGGGGTTGTAAGCCCGAGCTTTATCCTGAAGTGCTTGACCTTATCGACAAGGGTAAACTGAACATAGAACCTTTTATTGAACTGTTTCCCATGTCTGAAATAAATACGGTTTTTAAAAATACACTGGAACATAAATACCGGAAGCGTTCGGTCCTGGTTCCTGATTTTGAATAATCATAAAAAGTAAAAGATATGTTGAAAAATCATGATTTAGCGGAAATTCCTTTTGAAGGAATCATTTATGAGAAAAAGCCTGTCCTTGACAAGGATGGAAATGAAGTGAAAGACCTTTACAGTGCATGGATTATTTTAAACAACCCCGCCCAGTACAATTCCTATACAACCCGTATGATTAAAGAAGTGATTCTGGCATTCAGAAAAGCCTCTAATGACCGAAGTGTTGTTGCTGTAGTGTTTACAGCTGTAGGTGATAAAGCTTTTTGTACGGGGGGAAATACCAAAGAATATGCAGAATACTATGCAGGCAATCCCCAGGAATACAGCCAGTATATGCGCTTGTTTAACGACATGGTATCCAACATACTACTATGTGAAAAACCCGTGATTTGTCGTGTCAATGGAATGCGTATCGCGGGTGGTCAGGAAATCGGTATGGCCTGCGATTTTACTATTGCTTCAGACATGGCTCGTTTCGGTCAGGCCGGGCCCAAGCATGGTAGTGCTGCCATTGGTGGGGCTACTGATTTTCTCCATCTTTATGTGGGTATCGAAAGAGCCATCAATTCTCTGACATTTTGTGAGCCATGGTCAGCTCATGAAGCCAAATTTCTGGGTTTAATTTCAGATATCGCTCCTGTATTAAAGTTTGATGGTAAATTCATTCCCAACCCTCTTGTCATTACCGACCGTTTTACAGATGATTTCGGAAACATTATTTACGGAAAATACAAAAGTGGTGAAGAGCTGAAAAAAGCCAAAGAAGTTTTATCCCGCTCAGAAGTAGATTTTTCAAAACTGGATGCCCTTGTGCAAAGCTATATTACAAAGCTACTTTATACATTCCCGAATTGCATTAATAAAACTTTAACCGAAATGAGAAAGAAAAAACTGGAACACTGGGATAAAAATAAAGAAAACAGCCGTGAATGGCTGGCCCTTAATATGATGACCGAAGCCAAAGCCGGTTTTAGAGCCTTCAACGAAGGACCTAAAAATAACCGTGAAGTTGACTTTATCAAACTAAGACAGATGCTTGCTCAGGGGCATGAATGGAATGATGAACTGATTAAAGCCATTTCACCTCAGTATCATTTATAAAATCGAAAATTATGCAGAAAATTGATGTTAGTTATTTGTATGACAACTCAGTTTTGAAGGTTGTTCTTCATGACAAGGGGGGCAACATTCTTGACATGAGAATGATGCGGGAACTGACTGATTTACTGGCTTCCGTGAAGCACAATCCGGCTTTGAAGCTTATCACTTTTGAGGGTTACGGGGACAATTTTTCATATGGAGCTTCCGTGGATGAACATACGCCAGATAAATCGGAGAAAATGCTGAATTATTTTCACAATCTTTTTTATACCCTTTTTGAAATTAACATACCTACACTGGCAAAAATTTCAGGAAATTGTCTTGGCGGTGGTTTTGAACTACCCCTGGCCTGCAATTTTATTTTTGCTGAAGAAAAAGCCAGAATTGGTCAGCCGGAAATTGTGCTCGGGGTATTTGCGCCTCCTGCTTCTATTCTGCTCCCCCTGAAAGTAGGATATGCTAAAGCTGAAGAGCTTTTACTTACTGGAAAAATTATTTCGGGCAAGGAAGCCTATGAAATGGGACTTATTAATGGAGTTTTTGAAAACAAAGACAAGCTCGAAGAAGGAGTTAAACAATTTATTGAAAAATATATTTTACCCCGAAGTGCCTCTTCGCTGAGGATAGCTCTTAAAGCTGTTCGTCATTTGTTTATGAAAGATATACAAACGGCTCTTCCAAAGCTTACTAATTTATACAATGAAGAATTGATGAACACCCACGATGCCCGGGAGGGAATTCAGGCGTTTATTGAAAAAAGAAAACCCATCTGGAAAAACTCTTAAAATATCTTAACATGAGCTGGGAAAGATTTAAATTAAAATTAAAGGCCATAGGACCGGGAATTCTTTATGCAGGTGCTGCCATCGGAGCTTCTCATCTGGTGTTTAGTACCAGGGCTGGTGCTGAATACGGATTTCGACTGGTCTGGGCTGTGATTTTTATAAATTTTTTCAAGTATCCTTTTTTTGAATATGCGTATCGCTATACGGCAGCTACAGGGAAATCCATCCTTCATGGTTACAAAGAGTTAGGGCCATGGGCACTGGGAACTTTTTTTGGGGTTTCGTTTTTTACGGCCATTATCAATTTTGCTGCAGTAACTATTGTAACGGCTTCATTGGCTGAGTACTTGTTTGGTTTTGAACTTGGAAAGTTCCTTTCCCCACTTATACTGCTACTTGTTATTCTTCTGATTCTATTTGCTGGACGACTTCTGTTTGTAGATTATCTGATGAAAATAATGATTTTCATTCTAGCCTTATTTACCATCATTGCTGTATTTTATGCTGTAATTCATGGAAGCCATGTAAAACCTGACTTTCAGGCTCCTCAAATCTGGAATAAAGTAGGGATTGGCTTTTTGCTGGCTCTGATGGGATGGATGCCCACACCCATTGATGCTGCTGCCTGGCCTTCTATCTGGACTGAAGATAAAATGAAACTAACAGGACTGAAACCCACGCTGGGTGATTTAAAATTAGATTTTAATCTGGGTTTTCTTGGTTCGGCTTTTATTGCTCTCTTTTTCTTAAGTCTTGGCGCACTGGTGATGTACGGTACTGGTGAAAAGTTTTCACCCAATGGAGTTATTTTTTCCGGTCAATTTGTCAATCTTTATATTTCCTCGCTGGGCTACTGGAGTCACTGGATTATTGCTACCATTGCCTTTATTACCATGTTTAGCACTGCCTTAACGGTTATTGATGGCTATCCGCGTTCTTTACAGCATTCCGTGCTTTTGCTTTTCCCATCCCTGAAAATGGGGGAAAAGAAGGTTTATAACATATGGGTATTGTTTCTTTCAATTACAGCTTTAATCATTCTGGGATTTTTTACCCGGAATATGAAATCTCTTCTGGAATTTGCCACTATCATTTCTTTTCTGACAGCACCTGTTTTTGCTTTTATCAATTTCAAAGTGGTGACAGCCAGATTCATGAACCCGGAGTTTGTACCCAACCGGTTTTTAAAAATTATCAGCTATTGTGGATTGGTGTTTTTGGTAGGCTTTAGCCTTGTTTATCTTTATTTTTTGATAATCAAATAAATCTGTATGGCAGATACTCGTGATGTAATTGTAAAACTGAAATCGGCTGCTGTATTAAAAAAGACCATGAATGATTATTTTCAAAGAGTTTATGAAGCCGAAAAGTCTCCTGACAAAAAAGTCGCCTGGTGTACAAGTGTAGGACCTGCCGAATTGCTTTATTCCATGGGCTTCGAGGTGTTTTTCCCCGAAAACCATGGGGCTATGATTGGCACCACCAAACAGGCCGATAAATATATTCCGGCAGCCGTGTCAAGAGGTTATTCTCCGGATATATGTTCTTACCTTACCAGTGACATAGGTGCTTTTCTTATGAATGAAACACCCCTTCAAAAAATGGGATATTCTTCTGTTCCCAGACCCGACATTCTGGTTTTCAATACCAATCAATGCAGGGAAGTGGAAGATTGGTTTTCTTTTTATGGACGGCATTTTAAAGTTCCAGTTTTAGGTATTCATACCCCCCTTGGTGTAGGTGAGCTTTCCGATGATATTATCCAATCCGTATCAAGGCAGATGGAAAACCTGGTTCCTGAGCTGGAAAAAATAGCGCCTCTCAAGTTTGATATGGACCGTTTTAAATATCACACCCGTTTGTCCCGTGATGCCTGTATTAAGTGGCGTGAAGTTCTGGAAACAGCAAAGCATATACCTTCTCCGATTAACTTTTTTGACTCGGCAATACACATGGGGCCTATCGTAGTCATGCGCGGAACTACTTATGCTCTGGAATATTATGAAGTTTTACTTGCAGAACTTGAAGAACGTATTGCAAACGGAATCAGTGCAGTGCCTAATGAAAAAATAAGACTTTACTGGGAAGGTATGCCTTTATGGTACAGATTATCTTCTCTGGCAAGGTTGTTTGGAAGTTTGAATGCGGCCATTGTGGTTTCAACCTATTGTAACAGCTGGGTTTTTGACGACCTTGACCCGGACCATCCCTTCGATTCGGCTGCCCTGGCTTATACCAAATTATTTATTGTAAGGTCGGAAGAATACAAAGAAAAAGAGCTTTTGAGATTGATGGATGAGTTTTCCGTTCACGGTATCATTTACCATGATTCCAAAACCTGTCCTCGGAATAGTAACAACCGCTTTGGAATGCCATTACGCCTATATGAAAAAAACCATATTCCATATCTCGAAATCAATGGAGACCTGAATGACCCGCGCTGTTTTAGTGAAGAGCAAGCTGTTATTGCCATCGAAACCTTTATTGAACAATTAAAAGAAAACCAAACCGTAATCAAATGAGCACCTTAATGCTTGGGCTGGATCTGGGTTCTTCCTATACCAAAGGGGTGGTAGTGGATGAAGAATGCCGAATTATCGACAGGTATGCCGTGAAAACAGGATTTGATTTTAAACGCGCTTCCCGGGATATTTTGAATAGATTTTCCATAAAATACGCCATTGAATTGCCTGTATTTACATGTGGTTATGGCCGTGACCAGGTGGAGTTTGATCATGTTACTCATTCTGAAATAATGGCTCTGGCTCAGGCAGTTTTTTTCATGGAACGGAAAGCGTGTACCATTATTGACATCGGTGGACAGGATACAAAGTGGATTAGAATTGATGAAAATGGTAAAGTTGAAAAGTTTAAAATGAATAGAAAATGTGCCGCAGGCACGGGGTCATTCCTTGAAGAAATAGCTTTTCGTCTCGACATTCCTCCTTCTCAGTTTAATGGATTGGCTGCCCAAAGTGAAAAAGATATTAAAATAAATAGCTTTTGTACTGTATTCGCCATTTCCGAAATCATTGGTCTGATTAAAAATGGAGTTTTATTGCCTGATATTGTGGTGGGTATTTATAATTCGGTTGTTGAACGTTGTCTGGAAATGGCCGGTCCTGCTGAAAAAATTATTTTAACGGGTGGTGTACCGGTGAATCATCCAGCAATTATTGATTTGTTCAGGAAAAAATTTAAAGATGTAAGTAGCCCGGAACAAGCGCAATTTCTGGCTGCCTGGGGTACTGTTTTAATGAATTCAAAATGTAAAGTATATGAATGAAATACCAGAAGTTGTAGTGGTTAGTGCTGCACGGACGCCAATAGGTAAGCATGGTGGCTTTTATTATCATTTTTCTGCTGAAGATCTGGCTGTATTGTCGGTCAAGGAAGCCATTATCAGATCGGGACTTGATTTGTCGAAAATTGAGGTGGACCAAATTGTGGCAGGAATGATTTATGCCGATGCCCGTAATCAAAAAATCTATTTGCCCCGAAATGTTGCTTACCGTGTAGCTGAAGAACTGGGCGGTGAAAACAACTTGAAAAAAGTGCCCGGAAAAACCACCCTTCGCATTTGCGGAACAGGTTTTCAGGTTCTGGCTGATGCTTTCGACCTGATTGCACGCAACGATGCCCATAAAATGAATACAGTTATTTCTTTTGGTACGGAAAGTATGACACAAACATTTTTGGCTCATCAGGGCAAACGCAAAAAAGATGATGTCTGGGATTTTGAAGAAGGAGAATTAAAAGACCACCTTCTTGAAGGTTTTTCTCATTACCTTTTTAATACAGCCATGGCTCTAACAGCAGAAAAATATGGAGAAATGATGGGTGTTACCCGCAAAGATTGTGACGAGTTTTCCTATTTAAGTCATAAACGTGCAGCTCATGCACAACTCAATCAGTGGAATCGTAAGCCCGAACTGGAAAAGGATGGTTACCTCAAAGGTGTATTTACAGTAAAGACCATTAATTCGGAGGGACACCCTTTCAGTGTCTGGCGTGATGAAGGAGTAATTTTTGATGTCAACCTGGAAAATATGGCCGGCTTGAGACCCCTTGTCAAACCTCAGGGGCTTGTTACAGCTGCTACGGCCAGCCAGATTAGTGACGGTTCGGCTGCTGCCATTTTGATGGACCGCTCTTTTGCTGATAAACACCATATTCCCTATCTGGCTATCATTAAAGGTTATCATTTTGCTGCTGTTGACCCCACCATAATGGGACGGGGACCGGTGCCTGCTATTCAGCAATTGCTTGAAAAATTAAAATTTAAGATGTCCGATGTTGATCTTTTTGAAGTCAACGAAGCCTTTGCTGCTCAGTATTTAGCCGTGGAAAAAGAACTCGGTTTGAATCGTGAAATAACCAATGTCAATGGAGGAGCTATTGCCATAGGTCACAATATTGCAGCTACTGGCCTTCGCATAACTATTGATTTAATCTACGAATTGAAAAGAAGAGGATTGAAAAGAGGTGTGGCTTCAGCATGCATTGGTGGAGGACAGGGAGGTGCTGTTTGTGTTGAAATAATTTAAATGATTTATAAAAACTGATATTATGGGAACCTGTTTTGCGTATGGAAATAAACTTTATCAGAATGCTGTAAAAAAATTAAATAAGGCTCAAAACATTGTCATCATTGGTGCCGGTACAATGGGAACAGGTATTGGTATCGATTTGCTCAATAAAACCAATTTGAATATCAGGTTTATCGATATTTCTGATAAAGCCCTTAAAAAAGCCCGGGAAAACATTAAAGATTATTTTCAATCACAGGTCGTTTCAGGTAGAATGTTACCGTCACAGACTGAAGAATTATTAAAACGGGTATCTTTTTCAAAAGATTACGGACAGCTGGCAGATGCCGAAATAATCTGGGAAGTTGTTACTGAGAAAATCGAAATTAAAAAAATCATATTCCAGGAAATAGAAAAAAAGGTTGAACCTCTGAAACTTTTGTTTGTATTTTCAAACACTTCTTCCCATACAACAGAAGAACTTTCATTGCTTTTTTCAGATGCTTTTTTAAGAGAAAAATTCTTAACGGGTCATGGTTATTTTCCGTTCCATGCCAATCGATTGTTCGATGTAATGAAAGGTCCGTTTACCAGTGAAGAAACATTTATAACGGCTGTAACTTTTGCTTCTCAGATGCTGGAGAAAAAAGTGATTGAACTGCCCCGTGACCATCATGGTTATATAGCCGATCCCATTTTTGAAGGTATGGCCGCCATCGTAAGCTGGGATATTAAAGTAGCGCGCGATTTGATAGAATTGCCGGCTGTTTTTAACCTGATAACTGCCAATCCTTTTCAGGTGCTGGATATGACAGGACATATGCCCTATACCGAATGTGCCCGGCATATGGGAGAATCCCTGCCTGCCCATGACCGTTTAAAACCCATTTACAATCAGGGTAACAAACATTATCCTGACTGGATTAAGCGTCTGGAAGAAAGCGGCAGAACGGGGCTTGCCTCCGAAGAAAAAAAAGGATTTTTTCAGTGGGAAGGAAAGAAAAACCGTGAAAAACCTGTTAAAGTTTATAACCCACCTACCGATGACTATGTGGTTGTTGACTCAATCAATACCCGGGAGTTCTGGTCATTGACCGAAGCCAAAGCGTTGGACCATCGTCAGGCAAGTATACAGAGTCTGGAAGCATTGTTGAAGGTAGCTTTATCGGATGATAAAGGCGGTCATTGTTTCAGAAGATATGTTATACCCATTATGCTTTATGCATTGGATTTAATTCAGGATGGTTATGGTACTGCTGCCGATATCAATATCTCCACGCGTGTGGGCTTGAAATTCAAATTTGGATTGTGTGAAATTATCGATTTCTTTATCAAAAATTTAAGCATTGACGGTGTTCTAGCCCTCGCCCGTAAATCTGCTGATGAAAATCCCGACCGTAAAGACCTGTTTGATGTTGACGGTAATTCCCCTGCCCGGAAAGGAAAAAAATCTCTTTTGTTTGATATGAAAGCACGGGGGTGGGATACTTTATTGGGATACGGAAGGGTTTACGGCACCCCTGTTTCTTACAGGTCTTTTAAAGACGGAAATTTTTATCCTTGTTTATCGGAAATGAGATTTGTATACCCCAATAAAAAAGACAGGGTCGCATCAATTATTTTTGACAATCCTTTGAGGGGTAATGTCTGGAACAAGTACACACTGGACCAGCTGGATTACCTGATGGGCTTAAGCATGGATTTGTATGAAAAAGGTAAACTCAGTTCTATCTTGTTTACTGCTGCAGGTAAAGGAATGAGAATGCTGGGTGCTGATGCTCGTCAATTTAACAGGGGATGGTTTAATCCTGTCGAAGGTTATAAACCCCTGTCCGAAGAAGAGGCTGCGTATTTTACCAGGGCTGGAATGAAAATTTTCAGGTTTATTCAGGAAATGCCTGTATGGACGGTTGGCGTATTTGGAGAAAAATGGGGAGGTGGTGCCGAATTTACTTATTTCCTCAATCAACGCTTTGACCTGGTCATGCACGGTGCTGTATATGACTCCATCCAACGCAAGGTGATTTTAAAAGAGAAAAACAATTATAATCAACCTGAAATTGAATATGCTATTCTGGGTGGTTTTGGTGCTGTTCAGGAGCTTGTACGCCTGGGTTTTGGAGAATCGCTTATTGATGAACTCTTCATGCAGGGTCTTACTGCAACCAGAGCTTACCAGTTGGGTCTTTCCAATTTTATTTCTGAAAATGAATATCAATTGCTGGAAAAAGCTTACGAAGTAGCACGACTAAAAGCCAAATATGCCTATCCTTACTCTATGGCTTTATACAATTTGCAAAAGAAAAACGCATTCCGGGAAGGAACCAATGACGAAAGACTTTGTAAAGAAACGGGTGAAACCTTTAATCCTGCTAAGAACCCTTATGTTTCTAATGGTTTACTGAGGTTGTTGAATATGGGTGGTAGAAATCCGAGACCTGACCTTAACCCTATTCATGAATTACCCGGCTGGAAAAATACTTATAACCAATTGTTTGATTAACTCTTAAAAAATGGCTGACAAAAGGGATACAGGTGTCATA
>CAYNBC010000001.1:13871-21321 GCA_964395255.1 uncultured Sphingobacteriales bacterium
TGTCATAATTCTAAGTGCCGGTAAATCTACCCGGATGAAAACCCATAAAGCTTTACTTCCCTTTTCGGAAAGCAAAAATTTTTTAAAAACTATCATAGACACTTATAAAAACTGGGGCGCAGGAAAAATAGCTGTAATCATAAACCCTCATCTTGAAAAACGAATAAGAGGAATAAGAAATAAGGAAATATGTTGGGTTGTCAATCCCCATCCTGAAAAAGGTCGACTGAGGTCTATTCAGCTGGGTGTCAGGTCGCTGAATGATTGTTCGTATATTTTTATTCAAAATATTGACAATCCTTTTGTCAGTCCCTTGTTACTTTCAAGAATTTTTAAAGCGCGAAAACTGGACAGGCCCATAATACCCATGTTTCAGGGACAGGGTGGCCATCCCGTGTTAATCGGTAAAAACTTGTTTCATACATTTTTCCATGAGTTTGACAGACGGACTACTTTAAGGGACATTCTCCGAAAATTATCTCCGTTACGAATAGAAACTGGTTGCCCTGAAGTGCTTGTTAACATCAATACCCCTCAGGCTTACCATGGTTATTTTAATAAGTTAGTAATCCATGATTAGCATCTGGCAACAAATAGTAAACCAGCTCGATAAAGGCAATACCTTTGCCCTTTGTACCATAGTTTCTTCACGAGGTTCGTCTCCCTTACATCCCGGAGCCAAAATGATTGTTTTTGAAGACGGTAGTATCAAGGGCTCTATCGGAGGAGGTAAATTGGAATATGCAGTCATCCAGCAGGCTTTAAAGGTGATAAAAGAAAAAAAAGCCATTCTTACAAAGCATGACCTGAAAAGTCAATACCAGATGTGCTGTGGAGGTCAGGTGGAAATTTTTATCGAACCCATTATGAAAAATAAAAAACTCTATCTTTTTGGTGCAGGACACATTAACCGTTCCGTTGCTTTTTTCGCAAGTCAGCTTGACTTCGACCTGTTTGTTTTTGATGAAAGGGAAAATATACTCAATCAATGGCATCTGGAAGATGTTCACAAAGTACCTGGTAAATTCAAGGAATTGCTCCCATCCTTGCCTTTTGACAATAATACTTTTATCGTAATAGCAACACATGAACATGCCCTTGACAGGGAAGTTCTGGCCTTCTGCATAAAAAAGCCTTTTGCTTATCTGGGTATGATTGGGAGTAAAAATAAAATAGCCACAACCCGAAAAATGTTCCTTGAAGGCGGTATTTGTACTGAAGAAGACCTGAATAAGGTGGATATGCCTATTGGTTTGGATATCGGAGCAGAGTCTGCACAAGAAATTGCCATAAGTATTGTTGCTGGTTTGATAAAAACAAAAAATCAATAAATATGTTTTTAAAAACATTTGAATACCACACACCTGCAAATCTCGAAGAAGCTCTCAACATGTTAGCTTCACTGGAAAATGCGGTTTTAAAAGCAGGTGGAACCGACCTGCTTGTCGAAATGAAAAAAGGTTTAAGAAATCACGAACATTTGATTTGTATTCAACATTTGCCTGAGCTAAAGAAAATTGAAAAAGAAGGGGATAAAATAATTATAGGTGCTTCCGTGACCCATAACGAAATCAAAAATTCCGAACTGATTAAAAAACATATTCCTGCACTGTATGAAGCTGTTCAACTTATTGGTAGTGAACAAATAAGGAATCTCGGAACCATAGGCGGTAATATTTGCAACGCATCAGCATGTGCCGACACTGCTCCCGTATTGACAGCCATGGACGCCCGCGTGATAATTCTTTCTTTAAATGGAGAAAAAACTGTTGCTATCAAAGATTTTTTTGTGCACAACAGGAGAACCATACTTGAAAAAGGAGAAATAGTTAAAGAGATTCAAATTCCTGTAACACCTTCTCATGCTGCATTTCATTACGAAAAATTCGGTTTGCGCGATGGGAGTGCCATATCGGTAGCTTCCGTTGCAACAGGAATTTTTGTTTCAGGTTCAAAAATTACAAAAGCAGTTGTAGTTATGGGGGCAGTTGCTCCTGTTCCGGTTTCCAGTAAAGCCTTTGAATTATTGTTTGATAAAGATATTAACCAGGTTGAACAAAATGAGGAATTGCTTCAGCAAATTGCTGAAAAGGCTTCTCAGGATGCAGTACCTATCAGTGATGTCCGGGGAAAAGCAGAATACAGAAGGCATCTTGTGGGTGTTTTGACACGGAGAGCTCTTCTGAAAACCATTCAAAAATTAAAATCACATTAAAATGAAACAAGTTGTACAGTTAACAGTAAACGGTACAGAATACCAGGTTCTGGTATCTCCTGAAACCACATTGTTAACCCTTCTGAGAGAACATTTACATTTAACAGGAACCAAAAGAGGTTGTGATTCGGGAGATTGTGGAGCCTGTACGGTTATTATGAATGGAAAAGCCTTCAATTCCTGTCTTGTTCTTGCACTGGATGCCCATGGAAGTGAAATCCTGACCATTGAAGGGCTGTCGGAAAATGGTGAATTACATCCTCTTCAAAGAGCATTTGTTGAAAAAGGCGCTATACAGTGTGGTTTCTGTACTCCGGGCATGATTATGAGAGCCAAAGCCCTGCTGGATGAATATCCCGATGCTGACAGGGAAACCATAAAAAAAGAATTGGCAGGAAACCTTTGCCGCTGTACCGGATATCAAAAAATATTCGATGCTATAGAAGTAGCCAAAGATTACATGAAAGGCAAAAAACCACCGAAACTGGAGTTTTTCCCCCAGAAATCAGCCATCAACCTTTCAGTGGTTGGTAAAAGATTACCCAAAATTGATGCCCCTGACAAAGCCACGGGACGAGCGCTTTATACCGATGACATTGTTTTGCCCAACATGCTTTACGGTAAACTATTACTCAGCCCTGTACCACATGCCCGCATTAAATCAATAGATACCAGCAAAGCAAAGGCTTTGAAAGGTGTAAAAGCTGTTTTAACGGGCAAGGATGTTCCTGATATTACCTGGGGCACTTCTCCTGCACGCTATGATGAATATATTCTGGCTAAAGATAAAGTTAGGTTTGTGGGCGATGTTGTTGCTGCTGTTGCAGCCGTGGATGAGGAAACTTGCTATGAAGCATTAAAATTGATTGAAGTTGAATATGAAGAATTACCTGCTGTGTTTGACCCTGAAGAAGCTATGAAAGATGGTGCCCCGAGGCTTTTTGATGATAAATATCCCAATAACATTAATACAAAGGTAGATCATGAATTCGGTGATATAGAAAAAGGCTTTGCCGAAGCTGATTATATTAAAGAGCAAAGATTTGAAGGGAACAGAACCTATCAAAATCCCATGGAACCCCATGTTGCCATTGCAGAATGGGACCGTCATGGAAGGGTTACTGTTTACACTTCAACGCAGGTTGTACATTATGTTCATTATCAATTGAGCAGGATATTGCAAATGCCCCTCGGCAATATAAGGGTTATCATGACGCATTGCGGAGGAGGTTTTGGTTCCAAAGCAGCTACGAACTATCTGGAAATACTTTCAATATTTCTGGCTAAAGTTACCGGGCAGCCCGTCAAAATGAGATTTACAAGGGAAGAAATGTATTTGTATGGCAGAGGGCGGCATAAGCAGATTATAAATTTAAAAATAGGCGTAAAAAAAGACGGAACCATTACAGCAGTTCACCAGAAAGCTATACTTGAAGGCGGAGCATATTCCAGTTTTGGAGTTGTATCCGCATACTATGCCGGTTCCATGCTTCCTACACTTTATAAATTTGACAATTACAAATACGAAGGGTTAAGGGTAAACACCAATCTCCCGCCCTGTGGTGCTTTCAGAGGTCATGGTGTTCCTCATCCTCGTTTTGCTTTTGAATCTCTCTTAACCATGATTGCCGAAGACCTGGGTATAGACCCCATTGATATAAGGATGAAAAATGCCATGACACCCCATTATCACACCTGTAATGACCTGGATATTTCATCCTGTGAATTTAAAACCTGTCTTGAAGAAGTACGGAAAAAATCTGAATGGGATAAGAAGAAAGGAAAATTGCCTCCAGGGAGAGGCATTGGAATAGGTTGCGGAGGCTTTGTTTCCGGAGCAGGATATCCTATTTACAGGTCTAAATTTCCCCATTCCAATGCTTTTATTAAAGTAGCCGAAGATGGCTCCAGAGCCACTTTATTTATAGGAGATGCCGATATAGGCCAGGGCTCTGATACTGTCCTTGCTATGGCTGCTTGCGAAGCGATGGGTATTTCTTACGATAGGGTAAGCGTGGTTTCTGCAGATAGCGATATCACGCCTATTGGATTTGGCGCTTATTCCAGTCGCGTTACTTTGATGGGAGGTAATGCTGCCAAAAGAGCCGGGGAAGATGTAAAAAAACAATTGTTTAAGGTGGCTTCCCAGATGCTCAATGCTGAACCAATCAAGCTGGAGGCGCGGGATAATAGAATTTTCGTTAAAAGCAATCCTGAAAGATGGGTGCCCTGGGAAGAAGCTGCAGCAAAATATTTTTCTTTAAACGGACCTTTAACAGGTAGAGGTCATTATTCCCCTCCTGAAGATCTGGGTGGAAAATACAAGGGAGCTCCTGTTGGGACATCTCCTGCCTATTCTTTTTCTGCTACTGTTTGCGAAGTTGAAGTAGACCGGGAAACAGGCAAAGTGAAAGTATTGAAATTCTGGGATGCTCACGATTGCGGTACTGCCATCAACCCCATGTTGGTTGAAGGTCAGGTTGAAGGTGCAGTTGTGATGGGTATGAGTGAAGTATTGTTTGAAAATGAAGTATTTGATAAAAATGGCAAATTATTGAATGGAGATTTGCATAATTACCTTATTGCTACCTCAGCTGATGCTCCGGAGATTGACTCCACCATTGTTGATTCGTACGAGCCAGAAGGTCCGTTTGGTGCCAAAGAAGTAGGTGAGGGCGCCACTTTGCCTGTTCTGGGTGCACTTGCTAATGCTATTGCTGATGCCATTGGTGCTCGCGTATTTACTCTGCCTATTACTCCGGAGAAAATTCTTGAAGCTATGAAAAAATCAAAACTAAAAACATGAATAAACCGGGAATAAACATAAACCTTGAGGGGAAAAATGCACTAATAACGGGTGCCAGCCGCGGTATAGGTGCTTCTATTGCTCTGCATATGGCTCAATGTGGTGCCAATGTAGCTATCAATTACAGCAGGTCGGTAAAAGAAGCCGAAACTGTTGCGAGAAAAGCAGAGTTTTTTGGTGTAAAAACTCTTTTGATACAATCCAATACGGCCGATTTTCAAAAAGCACAGGAAAATGTAGAAAATATTCTTTCCCACTGGGGTAAAATTGATATTCTGGTTAATAATGCTGGTATCAACAGAGATACAGTTATCTGGAAAATGACCGAAAACCAGTGGGATGAAGTGTTAAATGTAAATCTGAAAGGATATTTTAATTATGTAAGAGCTGTAGCACCTGTTTTTAAAAAACAACAAAGCGGAGTAATTATCAATATTTCATCCATCAATGGATTAAGGGGAAAATTTGGACAAACCAACTATTCTGCCGCCAAGGCAGGGATAATTGGGTTTACCAAAGCCCTTGCCAGAGAAATGGGTAAATATCACGTAAGAGTCAATGCCATTGCACCCGGTCTTATTGAAACAGACATGATTAGGTCGGCAGGGGAAGAAATTATCCAGAAAGCTTTGCAAGAAATTGTTTTAAATAAAATAGGGAAAGTAGAAGATATAGCCTATCTGACTGTTTTTTTGTGCTCTTCTCTGGCTGGTCATATAACTGGTGAAGTCATAAAAGTAGATGGTGGTCAATATATTTAATTAAAATGATGAATGCATTAAAATGGAATGACATAGTTGCTGTTTCGGCCTGCCGGACAGCCATGGGAAAATTTGGAGGAAGCCTGAAAGATATTCCTGCCTATGACCTGGGAGCAATTGTTGTAAAAGAAGCCATCAAAAGAGCAGGGATTACATCCAATGAAGTGGATGATGTTATACTTGGAAGCTGCCGTCAGGCAGGGAATGGTCCTAACCCGGCACGAACAGCCTCGGTAAAAGCAGGCATTCCCGAACATGTACCAGCCATTACACTGAATATGGCATGTCCCTCAGCGATGAGAGCTATAGCCATGGCTTCCCTCTCATTGCTTACCGGACAGGCAAAATTTGTTGTTGCCGGTGGCTTCGATTCCATGAGCTCCATTCCTTATTTGCTGAAAAATGCCAGGTGGAAAGGGTTTAAAATGGGCAATAAAATTCTTGAAGATGGATGGAGTGACAGCATAGACCCTTTAATTGGGCAGGGAATGGGCGAAACAGCTGAAAATCTGAACGATAAATACAAAATTTCTCGCAAAGAGCAGGATGAATTTGCAGCATCTAGCCATCAAAAAGCTGCCCGTGCCCAGAAAAACGGATGGTTTGATAATGAAATCGTTCCCGTCAAGGTGCCTTCAGGCGGAAAAGAGCCTTCTTTTATTTTTGATAAAGACGAAACCATAAGGTATGAAATTGACCCTGTAAAAATGGCATCCTTACCACCGGTTTTCAGGAAAAACGGTACGGTAACGGCAGCCAATTCATGCGGGCTTAGTGACGGTGCGGTTGCACTGGTTTTGACAACCCGTTCCATTGCCCATGCTGAAGGTCTTCATCCTTTGTTTAGCATTGTTAACTATCATCAAACAGCCGTATCACCGCTTACGATGGGAGAAGGCCCGGCCAGAGCCATACCCGCGGTTTTACAAAAAGCAAAGATGACACTTCAGGACATGGACATTTTAGAAATAAATGAAGCTTTTGCTGTTCAGGTTCTTGCCAATGTTAAAGAATTAAACCTGGATATGAATAAACTGAATGTTCATGGTGGGGCTATTGCCCTTGGCCATCCCACAGGTATATCCGGTGCCCGGATTGTAGTTACAGGTTTTTATGCTTTGCAACGCTTGAATAAGGAATTTTGTGTGGCTGCCATCTGTGGTGGTGGTGGTGTTACTTCTGCAATGATTATAAGGAGAGAATCCTGAAACTGCCTTAGGTCAAATAAATATTTGAAAATTTTACAGGACTATTCAGTAAGTTTTTAAATTTGTTCTTGCAATGGTGCTCCAGGCAGGGAGCTTAAAAGGGAATGCCGTGAAAATCGGCAACAGTACCCGCTGCTGTGAGTCCCGTTGCACTCTTCAGGGGTGCATCTGAGTGCCCGGCAAAAAACCACTGTTGGCCTCCCGGCCGATGGGAAGGGAGCCGGTCACCGGGATAAGTCAGAAGACCTGCCATTGCTGTTCTTTGAATGCTTTCGGGTTAAAAGCGCAGAAATACACTTCTTTATTCTTCTCGCTTATAATTCGAAAGTTTTTGGTTTAACCTTAAACTTTTAAACTATGCGTAAGTGTGTTGTTTTTTTATGTGTTGTTCTGGGATTCAAACCTGGATTTTCACAAACTTCAGATTCTTTAAAAATTTACCGCTTAAAAGAAACTATTA
>CAYNBC010000001.1:21331-33182 GCA_964395255.1 uncultured Sphingobacteriales bacterium
CTGTTATTACAGCTCACCGGAGTGAGGAAAATTTATTTCTTACCGGAAAAAGCATTGAAAAAATCGGAAAAGAAGAAATTCTTACGGCTATGAATACCTCTCCGGTAGAATTTTTGAACCGGCTACCCGGTACTTATTTTATTGGGACAGGCCAGAATCCCGGCTCTGTAAAAACAGGATTTATCAGAGGCACCAATTCTTATCATACGGCTTACCTTCTGGACGGCATCCCCCTCATGGATCCTTCGTCTGTAAATAACAGCCTGGATTTAAATGAATTAACACTGAATGGTTTGCAGTCTATTGAGCTGCTAAAGGGCAGCCAGAGTACTTTGTACGGTTCTTCTGCCATTGGAGGCGTGGTTAACTTGATATCTGATATTCCATCTCCAGGTAGCTTTTTTGCCCACCTAAATGCCACAGGGGGCTTACTGAATCTTTCTTCTCCTTTTATGCAATATCATGTATCGTTGGGGAAAGGTTTTAGCCGGGGCTTTTATTTTATGGCTGGATTAAATCAAGTTTCTTCAAAAGGAATTGACTTAACCACCGATACCATTACTTCAAATAATTACCATACTTCTGACCTTGATGCTTTTAATCAAATGGATTATTTTCTGAAAGCAGGATATAAAAATAAAAAAACAGATGCCTTTGTATCGTATCGTTCTTATTTTCATAGAGCTGAACTCGATAAAAGGGCCTTTGTTGACGATGATAATCGTTACCTGGAGTTCAACCGGCATTTGATTTATTATAGCTTAAAACAAAATTTATCTTCTCGCTTAAAACTGCTATGGAAAGGCGGCTATTCTTCGATGAACAGAATTGACATAGATGATTCTTCGGTAGTTGGAAATCAAGGCGAATATGACCATCAGTACGCAAAAAGCGAATTTCCGGGAAGTTATCATTACCATGAGCTTTCGGTTCAGTATCAATCACGGATAGTGAAGAATATAACCGGACTGTTTTACCGCCAGGAAAAGATGAATAACAAAAGCTATATTTACTCCTATAGTCCTTATTTCGGGGTTTATGAGCAGAATTATAACCTGGATTCATTAAATCTGCAAAGTAAAACAGCGGGTGTGTTTAGCCAGTTTACGGTACATGGTTCGGCCATTAGCTCTTCATTGTCTGCTTTTTCCCTGGTATTTGGTGGGCGTATTCTGAATCATGATAGGTACGGAACCCAATTTACATGGGACATAAATCCTTCTTATACAATCCATGAAAACACACTGATTTATCTGGCTGCCTCTTCGGGATTTAACAGCCCGTCCCTGTACAGGTTGTATGCCCCCGACAGGGCATTTGGTGCCATTGTCAGTCGAGGTAATCAAAACTTGAAGCCTGAAACCTCCATAAGTTTTGAATGGGGCATCAAAAAACACTGGGGTAATAAATTCTTTTTACAGACAGCACTTTTCGCCACCAGGGTTTCAGACATCATTGAATATGTTTATTTGTGGGATAAAAATATTGGCATTGATACGCTCGGAAACGATTGGATGAGAAATGACTATCGTGGAGATACTTATCTCAATCTTTCAGAGCAAAATATCTCCGGTCTGGAATTGTCTCTGGAAGGTGTCATAAATCCAAAACTGCGTGCAAGATTAAATGCTACTTTATACCACAGTGAAATAAAAATTAATCCTTCGGACATTGATGTTGTTTTTACGCAGGGAAATCATGTTCAATTGTTTGAGAGTGGCATATTCCTGACCAGGCCAACAAGTATTCAAAAATTGAGTCGCAGGCCTTCCGGTGTTGTTACGATTTCGATGAATTACAAACCCTTAAAAAACATAGAAACCCGCCTTTTATTTCAATGGGTAGGCAGGCGTTACGATGTTTATTATAATGCTGCACTTGGTCCTTACGGTGCCCTTGACAGAAATCTTCTGAATGCATATAAAATTCTGGACATTGAAGTCGATTATATGCTTCTTTCGCAACTGCATGCGGGATTAGCCATCAGAAATTTATTGAATGAAAAATATGCTGAAATTCAGGGATTCAATACATTAGGAAGGTCTGTGTATTTGCGTATTGCTTACTTGTTCAGGCAATGATTCTTAAGATGATTATTTCTTTTGCTCGCTATCGTTGCGGGGTCCCAGATATTGTTCAAGAGAAGTAAGAAGAGCTTCGTAATGAATGGGTTTTACGAGGAAGTCATTGCAGCCGGCTTCATATGCAAGGACTTCCTCACCATTCATATAATAGGCACTTTGCACAATTACGGGGATTTCAGGCCATGTCTTTTTAATAACCGAAGTAGCTTCGAGTCCGTTCATACCGGGTATATGAATATCCATTAAAATTACATCCGGACGAGGATGAGTGTTTAGATAATCCATCAATAAAAGACCGTCCTCGAATATTTTTACTTCAGCTCCGGTTTTGCTTAGAGCAACTTTGAAATAAAGTTTGCTGGTGGGATTATCTTCAGCTATCACGATTTTTTTCCCTTTCCAGGGGTGGCGAGTGTCTACTTCAGCTGATAAAGGTAATGCCATGTTAGCCATTTAAGAACTGTATTTTTCGAGAATTTCTCTTAATTGTTCCGGTTTAAAGGGCTTACTGATAAAATCATCCATTCCGGCATCGAAGACTTTGTCCTTTTCTTCTTTGGTAGTTGAGGCAGTCATAGCGATGATGGGTATATTATATTTACCTGTTAGTGTACGTATTTGACGTGTAGCTTCCAGACCATCCACAATGGGCATGTGAACATCCATAAATATCAAATCGTAATCATTGAGTTTTACTTTTTCGATGGCTTGCATTCCATTGATAGCAGAATCCACTGTATGTCCTTCTTTTTGAAGATTATAAATAGCCACTTTTCTGTTAATGTCGTTGTCCTCTACCAGTAATATCTTAAGTTTTTTATGGAATTCAATATTCTTTAGGCTTCCAGATTTATTTGAAGTTGCGGGTTTGGGCTGGGATTTGTTAAGTCTAACGGTAAACCAAAATGTTGTTCCTTTACCCAGCTCACTTTCAACACCAATTTCTCCCCGCATCATTTTTACCAGATTTCTGGAAATAGCCAGGCCCAGTCCAGTTCCTCCATATTTACGGGTAGTCGAAGCTTCTGTCTGGGAATATGATTTGAACAATTTTTTCTTACCTTCTTCCGAAATACCAATTCCTGTATCAATAACTTTAAAGAGAAGGTGATGGTATTTATTGGTTGTTTTTAAATGGCTTACGCTTAAAGTAACCCCTCCCTTTTCGGTAAATTTAATGGCATTGTTCACTAAATTTATAATTACCTGTTTTAATCTGACAGGGTCTCCATTTACCCATTCAGGTACAGTTTCTTCAATATTTTCTTTAAGGTAAATGCCTTTGCCATCAGCTTTTACACCCAGCATTTTAATGATACCCTTAATTTCCTTGTGAAGGTTAAAATCAATTTGTTCGAATTCCAGCTGACCGGCTTCAATCTTTGAAAAGTCAAGGATATCGTTAATAATAGTTAGCAAAGAATCGCCTGATAATTCAATGATTTCCAGATATTCCTTTTGCTCTTTATTGAGGGGAGTATGCTTTAGCATATTGGCAATACCGATAATTCCATTCAGGGGCGTACGGATTTCATGGCTCATATGTGCCAGAAATTCACTTTTGGCTTTACTGGCTTTAAGTGCTTCTCTTTTAGCCTTGACAAGTTCTGTAACATCAAGCAGATTGATAATGATACCTTCGTAAATGTCCTTGCGGAAGATAGGTTGTAAGCGGATTAAAAACTCATAATTATCAATGGGTTTTTGTATGGTAGTAATGGTATTCTTTTTTTCTTTCTTGATTTTTTGTATTTCCTTTAAAAGCTCATAGACAGGTAATTTATTTTCAAGAATATGAAACGGTTTAGCGATTAGTGAATTTTTTTCACACTTAAAAAAATGACAGAAATAGGGATTTACTTCGGAAATATTTTCCTGTATATCGAGTAAAACCACACCTTCATCCATGCCATTAATCATGGCAGAAAACTTGGCTACTTCCTTACGAAGTTGTTCCTGAGCTTCAATTTTTTCATTAATTTCCCGTTGAAGTTTTTGGTTAAGCCGTTTAACTTCTTCAAGTCGCAGTTCCTCGTCAGCAATCAGGCTGGCAGCCCTGGCATTGGCTTTGGCAATAGCTTGATTGAGTTTTTTAATTTCTTCTTCTTTCAGCTCATTGATGGCCATAAGTTCGGCTGCGTGAGCATTGGCTTTGGATAGTTCAAGGTTTACCCTTTTGAGATTTTCATTTTTTTCTTCCAGTTCGGCCATAAGTTCAGCGGCTTCGGCATTGATTCTGGCTAACCGCTTATTGAGCTCGATAAGTTGTTGTTTATCAAAATCCTCTTTATTCTCTTTTTTCTTTTTTCTGGATGCTTTAATATGTTCCAGTTTTTTCCCCATCTTAGAATGTAATTATTTTAGTATTTGGACCCATTTTAGAGACAATAGTAGCCAAACCGGTTAATTGTGCTTCTTTTAAAAGTTTGATTTCCGGATTTTCTTCATCAAAAGAACAGTAATACTCAGTACATGGAGCGCAAACCAGCAGTTCGCCTCCAAGGGCTAAAAATTGTTCGATATAATTGGAAAGATTTTCAAATCCTGCCACACTTACTCCTCTGGCAGCATTTTTTCCTGCCCAGATAGTTCCATCCATGGTAAGAAAAATACTGACTGCCTGTCCCATAGCAAGCGCAGCACATCCCCACGAAAACGCCAGAGTGGCTCGTGTTCCTCTATCCTGTTTTCCTGTTGTAAGAGTTATCAATACATCTGGATAAGTACTCATTTTATTATTTTAAAAGTTTAAATAAAGAGAGTGATTTTACTTTTTTTAGCTTCAGCTATAAATGTTGTGGAACCGCAAACTTCAAGATTATCAGCGTTCAATTCCTGACAATTGATGCCGAAAAGCTGGGCTGAGGTATCACAGACAAATATTCGGGCTCCCATATCTTTAACTTCTTCAAACAAAACATCAATGTCATCAACTCCTTTTTCTTTCATAAGCGATTTCATGAAAATCTTACTTAGGCCCATCATGTTAAATTTGGAAAGTGGAGTATGGGAAAAACTATTGGGTAACAGGCTGTTAAATACCTTTTGAACCCAGTTTCGCTTAACATTAGATGCTTTTTCTTTTTTCTTTAAGGCCGAAAGTGCCCAGAATGTGAAAAACAAATTAACATTCATGCCCAGTGCAAGCGAGCCAGATGCAATAGTTAATGCCGCAAACAATTTATCCCATTCTCCACTAAAGCAAATAATGCTTACCGAATTATCTTTATCCTGGATTTCCTGTTGTTTTTTTAGCTCAGCCAATTTGTTTTCAAGTTGGAGTATTTTTTCTTCCAGGCTTTTCTGCATTAGGGTTGCGGTTTCCATAACTATTTTATTTTTAAATGTGCATGAACTTCTTTTCCTGACCGTTCCAGCGAAAGGATGACAGCATTGGCATTTTCAGCCCATGCCTTAACATCGCTTTCAAAAGCCAGATCATCGGCCAGAACAATAATCTCAGAGCCGGGGGATAATTTTCTTGCCGCTTTGGCTATTTCTATAATAGGCCGTGGACATTTCATCCCCAAACAATTAATTTCAATAATTTCTGACATGGTGCCTCATTTTAATCTTAGCAAAACTTAAATTAACACCCCTGCCATTGGCTTTGCAAATTAATTTTGCATTAATACGCTATAACACTAATTATGTGAATGTTATAAATGTGCTGAATAACAATTAAGATGTTGTTTTGAAAGAAAAAATTCTTTTAAAGATAAGTCCAGGTTGTACCCTCTTTGCCATCTTTTAGCTGAATTCCCATTTCAAGAAGCCTGTCACGAATATAATCGCTGGTCTTCCAATCCTTGTTCTGGCGGGCCTGTGACCTTATTTTTACAATCAAATCAATCAAACTTGATGTCAGCTGGTGAGTATCTTCATTACTTTCGGGCTCAATTCCCAGAATATTTATCAGAAAATCGTCAAAATGTTTCTTTAGAAAGGCTTTATCTTCCTGTGAAATACGGCTTTTGCCATCATGAATTTTATTGATTTCATTCACGGCTTCAAATAGAGACGCAATCAGGCGGGCTGTGTTCAAATCGTCATTTAAATGGGCAAAGCATTTCTCGGCCCAGGAAGAATAGTTAAAATCAGAATGATTGCCAGTCGGTAAATGGTCAATTTTACGATATGCTTCTATCAGCCGATGTAATCCTTTTGATGCGGATTTCAGGGCTTCATTTGAAAAATCAATGGTACTGCGGTAATGAGCCTGGAGGATAAAAAACCTGACCACAGCAGGGGAATAAGCCTGCTCGAGCAAATGGGATTGCCCTGTAAAAATTTCTTCCAGTGTGATAAAATTACC
Source organism: uncultured Sphingobacteriales bacterium (assembly GCA_964395255.1). GTDB lineage: Bacteria > Bacteroidota > Bacteroidia > CAILMK01 > JAAYUY01 > CAYNBC01. The sequence goes on from CAYNBC010000001.1 coordinate 27,731, forward strand.
CAGGGATTTGGCCATCTTCTGGCCATTAATGGTTATTAAATTGTTGTGAATCCAGTATTTACAGGGTGCCTGCCCATAGGCCGCCATGGACTGGGCAATTTCCGATTCATGATGAGGAAACATTAAATCCAGTCCACCTCCGTGAATATCAAAAGGAATCCCGAGGTATTTTATTCCCATGGCTGAACATTCGGTGTGCCAGCCAGGGTAACCTTCATTCCAGGGGGATTTCCATTTCATGATATGCCTCTCATCGGCTTTTTTCCATAGGGCAAAATCAACAGGGTGTTTTTTATCTTCCTGTCCTTTAAGTTCACGCGATTGGTTGATAAGTTCATCAATGACCTTTCCCGATAACTTTCCGTAGGGATATTTTTGTACGTATTTTTTCAGGTCAAAATAAACATTGTTTTCAGTTTTATAAGCAAAACCTTTTTCAAGAATTTTTTCCACCAGTTCAATCTGTTCAATAATATGACCGGAAGCCAGGGGTTCAATGGATGGTGGAAGGCAGTTCAGGCGAGTAAGAGCCTCATGATACCTCCGTGTATAATACTGGGCAATTTCCATGGGCTCTTTTTTTTCAAGACGGGCTTTTTTGATAATCTTATCCTCGCCTTCATCTGCATCGTTTTCCAGATGTCCCACATCGGTGATATTCCGAACATAACGAACTTTATACCCAAGGAAAAGGAGATAACGATATAAAACATCAAAGTTGATGGCAGCCCGGGCGTGGCCCAGATGTGGGTCGCCATATACTGTTGGCCCACATACATACATGCCTACAAATGGGGGATTAAGAGGTTCAAATGCTTCTTTTTGTTTTGTATAGGAATTATAGATGGATAATACCTGACTCATGGAAAGTTTTTAGTGAATGCAAATTTCTGATTTTATACCAGAATATCAAGAAGATTAAGTAAGTTTAAAGTTTGTCTGACATTTAAATATCCTGGCCTGATTTCAAATAGTTGATTAATCCTTCTTCCCAATCAGGGAGAACGGATAATCCATAATTTTTAAGAAGCCGATTTTCCAGCACTGAATAATGAGGGCGGGGAACTTTTTCCGGAAACTCATCAGGCCGTGCAATATGTAAAGGTGTTTTGATATGAAGTTGTTCGAAAATAGATTTCGCAAAACGATACCATGAACATTCACCTTCGCAGGTGGCATGGGCAAGCCCTGTTAAATCTTCAAATGCAACTCTTTTAATTTGCTTTGCCAGTTCGGCAGTAGGTGTTGGAGTAAGCACTTCATGATCTACAACCCGGACTTCATCCCTTTCATGGGCGAGTTTTTTCATCAACTCAACAAAGTTTAACCCCCCTTTCATTCGGCAGGGATGATGACCATAAAGCCCGGAAGTTCGTAATATCAAATACCGGGTTGAAAAAGCCTGAATAAATTTTTCACCTGCCAGCTTGGTGCTTCCATAAACATTTAATGGATAAGCTTCATCCTGTTCAATATAAGGGGATCTTTGTTTTCCGTCAAAAACATAATCAGTACTGATATGTATAAGCCTGGCTTTTGTTTCCTCAGCTGCAAGGGCAAGATAAAGCGCGCCCATTGCATTTACTTCATAGGCTTTAGCAGGGTTTTTTTCACAATGCTCGGGCTGGTGGTAAGCAGCTGTGTTGACAATAATGTCAGGTTTTAACTCTTTGATTGTAGTAATTATCAGGTCTTTGTTGGAGATATCCACTTCAGGCAGGTCGAGTTTTAACACATTGTGGTTATCTTCTTCAAATTGGCGGCATACATCACTCCCCAGCTGGCCAAGTGCTCCTGTGACAGCAATTTTCATAATTCTTCCTCTTTGCTTTTTAGTTTCTTAAAGACCTGGATATTATAATAATTGGGGTTTTCGAAATCGGAAAATTTATCCTGATTATGCAACAGGTTAAGAACAATCTTTCTTACATCATGAGCCGGCTTGTAGCTTAATACTTTGATGGCTTTATCGTAACTGACTTTGTAATTCCGAAAGTCCTGGATGTTTTTAATGTTGAGTTTGATTTTTATATCTCTTTGTTCTTCCAGCGTTTCTTTGACAAGGTCAGCCACTTCACCCACAGTATAGTTGCCCGAAGCAATATTAAATACACCTGAAATTTCGTAATTGGCCTCAACAGCTCGGATATAGGCGCTCGCTGCATCGTTAATACTTAAGATGGGGCGCCAGATGGAAGGATTGTTGACGGTAATTTCATTTTTTTTGATGGCAGTCATAAACATGGTGTTTACAATCAAATCGAGCCTCATGCGTGGGCTATAACCCGAGACAGTTCCCTGTCGGAATGCAATTACCGAAAAAGAAGAGTCCTGAAGTTGCATCGCTGCCCACTCACCTTGTAATTTTGAAATCCCGTAAGGGTAGCTCGATATAGCCGGGTCATCTTCAGCGTAAAGTTCATTTACGGTATAACCATAAACAGAACAACTGCCTGCATAAATAAATCTTTTTACACCCGCTTTTTTGGAAATATATGCCAGGTAAGCCGGTGCTGAGGCATTATGTATAAAATTATCTTTGGGGCTAAACTCTGCCATGGGATCATTGGATAAACCAGCCATGAATATGACCTGGTCATATCCTTCCACATCTTTTTCGTTCAAATCAAAAATATTTTTTTTGATGACGGGAATATGAGAAGGCAAATGATTGCCGAACCATAACAAATCTACTACCGTAATTTCATAACCTCTTTCTGCCAGGCGGGGAACCATGACAGACCCAATATAACCAGCACCACCAGCAACTAAAATTTTCATTTTATTGATATTTAAAATTTTCAGATTCGGGTTTGCTAAGCCATTCTTTTAATGTTTGGGCGTTTTTATCTTTTTCGCTAATGATGGGATCTTTGATGGGCCAATCAATACCAATTTCCGGGTCGTTCCAGAGAATTCCACTTTCACCAAAGCGATTGTAAACACCTGTACACAAATATTGAATTTCGGCATAATCGGAAAGGACACAAAAGCCTCTGGCAAAACTGGCAGGTGCATAAAGTTGATAACGGTTTTCAGCAGATGCTATCAGGCCGACCCATTTACCCAGAGTTGGCGAGTTTTTTCTGATATCAACAGCCACCAGAAAGGCTTCACCACGCGTAACACGCATCAACTTGCCCATAGGGGGGTCCCACTGAAAATGTAATCCTCTTAATACATTTTTTACACTACCTGAATGATTTAGCTGAACAAATTGCCCGGGCAATCCCAGCTCTTTGAATTGGTCAGCACGATAAATTTCCGAAAAAAAACCTCTTTCGTCCTGAAATATTTCGGGAATAACAATTTTAACCTCAGGTATGGAAGTTTCTTGAACTTTTATTTGCATGCTTTTTTCTTTAATTGGCAGCAATAATAGTGAAAATCACTTAATTTTTGGGAATGTTTAACAAGCTTAAACAAAAGGAAAATCCATAAATCGACTCATGGGCACTCAATATTGTGAAAAGATTAAAGCCCAGTCCAAGTTCTTCCATGCTTTTAAAAATAAAGGGTGCATTAACCTGCCACGCCAGCTCTGTTTTTCTTCTTAAGTTTTTATCAATAAACATATAAGCCGGGCCTGTGTAAATGCCCGTCAGAATTCTTTTTGCGTATAGTCTTTTGCCCAGGCTCAATTGAATGGCTGTCCCGTAATCTTGCCGGTTAAATACGCCCTGAGGTTGGTCCAGTAATGTCAGTCCGAACTGAATATCATATTTTTTAGTCCTGATCAGGGCAGGAAAATTTATATTTATCTGGTAATTGATTTCCCATTGCACTGGAGCGGAAAAAGGTTCTACCCAGCCGTATCCTAATAAAACATAGAAAGGTATGACCTTATTTTCTTTGTATATAGTCTGGCTATGGCCTTGAAAACAAAAAATAACCAAAAGGCCCGGAAGCAGCAATTTTTTCATTCAAAAGGAGTTTCAAAATCCTTGAAAAGTGGAGCCATTTTGTCTTTTTCGGAAAGGATGGGCTCGTAAAAGCTCCAGTTAATATTCAGGTCCGGATCATTCCAGCGAATACTTCCTTCTGACTTTTTATTGTAAAGTGCAGTGCATTTGTATGAAAAGATGGTATTGTCTTCGAGTGTTAAAAAACCATGTGCAAAGCCCGGTGGTATCCAGTATTGCAATTTGTTTTCTTCGGAAAGTATTACGGAATGCCATTTCCCGTAGGTAGGTGAACTTTTTCGAATATCAACAGCTACATCCAGCACCGAACCGGCTAAAACTCTTACAAGCTTACCCTGGGCATGAGGTGGTTTTTGAAAGTGTAATCCTCTCAAAACACCTCTTTTTGACATACTCTGGTTGTCCTGAACAAAATGAAGCTCAATGCCTTGCTCTTTATATTTTGCTTCATTATAGGCTTCGTAAAAATATCCTCTTTCGTCTTTAAACACATCGGGTTTGATGATTAATAATCCCTCAATGGGCGTTTTGATAATTTCCATGGTCTGTAATTATTGTTCACAGACAAAAATACAAAGTGAGGATAGCTATCACCAAAAAAACAGAAATAAACAATCTTATTTAATAGTCCAGCCCAGCTTAGCAGCAATAAATTCAGCCAGCTCTTTGCCATTTACCTCCTGCTGAATCATTCCGGGATGCCAGTTGGCTCCATAATCATATTGGCCCATGGGGGTCAGGGCAAAAAAGTAAATTTTACTATTTTCATTAGCTTGTTTGAATCGATATATGATGCTTTTTAAATAGTTGTTGTAAGCAGTCAATGAATGCAGCGATTCGCCAGTATTACCATTTACCGGCCAGTTATCTGATAGCATGGGCCCTGAAACGCAAAAGATTGCAACTTCAGGATAATGAAGTTTTATAAAATCGAGCAATTCCAGGTAGGCGTTTATAAATTGATTGGAATCGGGTATTCCGCTGCTGAAATCATTGGTGCCCAGGTTGATAATGACAGCTTCAGGTATCCACCGCGTAAAATCCCATCGCCTTCCATGTTGAGGAAAAATTCTTCTATAATATTCCAGAAAATTCACTTTGTAATGGGTATCCTGATTTCGATAAATTCCTATTCCTGAAAATGCCACAGTTGTAAATTCTGCTTCAAGCAGTTGTGAGCAAATGGCTGCATAGCTTAGCATCACATTTTCAGTGGCCGGGCTAAATTTATCTTCGGCTTTCTCGGAATCAACACCGTATCCGCAGGTTATGGAATTGCCTAAAAATTCAAGTCGATGGGGAAAATCTGATGGAGGCGTTATAAAATGGTTGTTTTCTTCAAGCTCAAATCCATAAATTTTAATAACTCCACACACCGCCTCGGTTAGTTTTACCAGTGTTACATTGTGAAATTCCTGTTCTTTTAAGTATTGCGATAAGTCATACAGACTATCTTTGAGTGTTATTTTTAACCGGATTTCATCCTGATTGTCAATATTCACCCATAAATAATTGGTATGGTACGGGTA
>CAYNBC010000002.1:0-3105 GCA_964395255.1 uncultured Sphingobacteriales bacterium
GAGCCGATACAATAAAACAAAACTTATTTCCTGTTGTAGAGTGGTTGAGGATATTGTATTTTAACACAAAAAACAGTGGTTGGTCGGATAATAATTGAATACAATCTCCTGAAGAAAATTTTTCATCTTTATTTCTTAACCAATTCAGATTTACATTTTGAATGACGGTATTTGTAATTTGAATACTACGAATTCCGCGAGCAAAAATCCCATCGTCCTCTGTAGAATCTATCAGGCAACTGTCGATTTGTACCTGAACAGAACCGCCAATCAGCCGGATACCGTTAAAACCACCATGAATATTGCAATTTTTGATGAGAATGTCACGGCAAACATGCTTTATGTAAATACCTGCCAGTGAATTCCGACTTTGAATTTTCAAACCATTAAGGATGATATTATTGGCTTCAAGGGTCATAACAGCCTCTTTTTTGCCTGGAGATTTCAAGAATATGTAAGGACCATTGCCTCTACCGTATGCCTGTATTGTAATATTATTTTTTTGGAGTAAAAGGCTTTCATCCAGCTCAAGCATTGAGCTTCGGTGAATGTTGATTACACGGTTTTCTTTTAAAAGGTCATTATCAAGCGAAGCCATGGGATACAAAACCGAGCCGGATTGCACCTTTTGAATAGTCCGGGTGTTGATATAAATGGTGTCGGCCCTGCTATTGAAAACAAAACTTATCAGGGCACTAACTAAAAAAAACACCAAAAGTTTCCGGGAACTCACTTATAAGGATTTTTCTTCAAAGGAACTTCATTGGCTACAAGACAGATATTTTTTCCGCCTTTTTGTACAACCTGGGAAAGTCCGGCTTTTAGTTCTTTTTTCCGGGATTTACCATGCCTGAAGACAAAAACAAGCACATCGGTATAAGGGAGAATAAAAAACATATCTGTTTGATCATTGATATCCGAAGTATCAATAATCACTTTTTCATACTGGGCTTGAAGCTCAACAACCAGCTTTTGCATGCTTTTAAAGGATAAAAATTCCAGAGGGTTTTGCTTAATTTTCCCTGCATGGTATATATCAAGGAGGCTGGATACCTGAACTTTGGCAGGCTGGAGGGAGCTTCTCTCACCAGCGAGAAAACCGCAAACACCTTTTTCGTCTTTTATTTTAAATTTTCTTCGCAACGAAGGATGTCTGAAATCACATTCAACAAGAGCTGTTTTAAAGCCCATCAGGGAATAACAGGCAGCCATATTTAAAGCCGTAAAAGATTTTCCCTCTTCTTCGATTAAAGACGATACAGTAATTATTTTGCTCTTCTCAGAACCAAGATCAATGCTGGCACATAGATTCCTTACCGATTCAGCTACCGGGGATGCAGTATCTCTCTCAAAGATAATATTGGCGTCTTTGCTGAAATGATACAGATAACTGTAAATCTGAACCGGTAAATCCTTTATATCATCCAGGCTTTTAATTTTTTCCCTTAGCAAGTCGGAAAGAATAATGACAATAACAGGAATGACCAGCCCAAGAAATATAGCCAGAATATAATTAAGTTTTTTCTTGGGAGCCACAACATAAGCTGTAATACGGTGAGCAGGCTCAATAACTTCATAATCCGAAACATTGGCCGATTTGCTTATCTGAGCTTCGGCTCTTTTCTGAAGGAGAAAAGTATATATGGCATCATTCAACTTAAATTTTCTTTCAATACCGAATAATTCTCTTTCGGTTCGTGGTAGTTGACTTATCTGAGCAGACAGCGCATTAATTCTGTTGTCAATGTTTCTTATGGAAAGATTTAATTTGTTCAGGCTACTTTTGACATTTTCCTTTATGGTACTAATCAGGTTGTTTATTTTGATTTCAAGGTCTTTCAAGAAGAGGTTCTTTTCACTTCCTGATTTCAACAATTCATTTCTCTGGTTGTTGGCAGTAATCAAATCCTGAATCAGTTTATTAAGTATGGGGTCATCCACGCCCATGGAAGATGGTGCTGCCAGGTCCTCAAATCCAACATTTCGCTCAAAGTAATCTTTTAAATAATTATAGTATTGCTTTTTAACCAGCAATTCGGCTTTCTGGGATTCCAGTTCATTGAGTTTTTCATAAATTTTTTCGCCCTGAAAACTCAGGTTTGTTACTTTAAACTTGCTACGAAAGGCCTGTAATCTATTTTCAGTATAAACCAATGAATCCGAAATATTACTTATTTGTTCATCAATAAATTGAATGGTATTATTGACAACCTGATTCTTTTTTTCAAGATTTTTTTCGATGACAACATCGTTTAATGCGTTTAAAAAGTCGGTAACCTTGTCGGGGTTTTCCCCTCTCAAAGATATTTTTAATGCCATGGAATTTTTGCCCGTAGGTGCAACATTCAGGGAGCGCTGATAAACAAGCGCCATGTATTGCAAATTGTTAAATGCAAAATAATAAGTCTTATTGATATAGGGTTCAATAGAGGAAAATCGTGGTTCAATTTTTATTTTCATTCCATCATTGGAAATAATTTCGCCAAAGGTATAAGTACCATTAATGTGAATCGACTCAATTGTTCCGGCAGGTTCATTGTTATTGTAATCATACAACTTAACATTCTTTCCGTTGGCGATGAGCTTAAAATTATGGCTGGATAAAATTTTAATTTCAAATCCCAGATCAATAGGCTGAACATGGTATTTGTCGAAGCGGACTACAATAGGACAATTGTTGTACAATTCATTGGTTACTTTGAAAAGCGACATTTTATGGGAGGGCTGTAACAGTGTGTTTTCATAAAAGTAAGGAACAGAAGCGTTGATAATATTGATAGCAGTACTGACATTTTCAAACGATTTTATAAATGCAATCTCATTATCCAGAGCATTGTCAGAAGCGCCCCAACCTGAAATTACATCAGTCATACTGAGTAAAGGACTGTGTTTTTTGTTAACAACTATTGTGGTTGAATTTTCGTAAACAGCTTTGCTAAAACGGTTGTAAATGTAAGCCAATGCCAGAAACACAATTATCGAACCCACTATCCACCATTTGTAACTTAAAAAATGAAGAATGATTTTACGTAAATCGGTTTTTTGTTCAAATATTGCTTCTGGTTCTTTCATATTCCAGGGTTTTGAATTTCCATTATTAAGGAC
>CAYNBC010000002.1:3115-26230 GCA_964395255.1 uncultured Sphingobacteriales bacterium
CTAATAAAGTTGAAATAGAAGTAAAAAATGTGCTCCAGTTAAAGCTTGTCATTCGCCAGAATTTTGATTTAATCGGATTGACAATAATTACATCATTGGGTTCGAGATAATAAAATTCACTCCCTACAATATCTTTTTTTGTCAGATCAAGGTAGTGATAGCTAACACCATTGTCTTCCTCGCGTATTAAAATTACATTGCTTTTATCACCGAATTCGGCTATCCCACCAGCTAAACCTATGGCTCTGAAAATAGTTATCTTCTCATTATAAAAATCATAATCACCGGGGCGGTTAACTTCTCCCAGTACAGTTATCTTGGAATTAACAAACTTAATTAACACAGAAACATTACTTACATAGGAACTGAGTTCTTCCACTATTTTGTTTCGAGCTTCTTCAAGCGACAGGCCTTTTAAATAAATTTTCCCCACAAAAGGAAAATCAATAGTGCCGTCCTCTTCAACACGATAACTTAATAGGTTAATATCAAAATAATTTCGATTTTCACTTTCCCGGCTTAAAATTCTTGCTGTTTTCTCATCAGTACTGAATACTTTGATATAAAGTTCGTCATTAGGTTGAATAACCCGGGGAACAAGAATATTGGCAAAATCATTCCGGTCAATACCTTTTTCTGCTTTCTGGGTATAAAGTAAATTCTTAGAAGGTACGCATGAAGAAAGTATTAGTATTACCAATATGCCATAAAATCCGGGATTGAATCGACAAACCTTCTTCATGAATTAACAATTAAGTATAACAAAGATAAGTTTTTTGATTTGCTTTTTTAAAGCATGTTTTCACATTTCATGTATTCACAAATAATCATGGCATATTCAAACGGACAATACGCGAGTGGCATTTTATGGAAAGTTTACTTTTTGTCGTGAAATCGTTAAATTGCCTGTTCAACTAAAACACTGTCATATGAAAAAATTCATTTTTCTCTCTTTTACGATATTTTTTATTTGTGTATCCTGTTCTCAAAAAGATAAAAATACAATCGGTGAAAACGCAGTTACAATGATTTCTGAAAATACAATACAAACCGTCCGCGATAGCTTATTGGCTAAATACGGAACAAATGCAAAGTTCAGAATCGAAAGAGGTGTCAAACAAGCAGCCTCTTTATGGCGAAAAGAAGACGGTAAGGAAGAAGATTTTGTGAATTTCTGTCTTCAATATTTCATTCCCGACACAGCAGGCCTGGATAAACTTGCACGTAAAGTTTCCAGGAATTTTGAGATTTTAAACGGTTATTTCAACACCATGAGTCTTGAACTTCAGGAGCCCCTCCATCTCGATATGGGGCCTGTAGATGAATTCGATAAAATGATAGGTAGCTTTAACCCCTCTTCACATCTGAACGATGACCTTTTTTCCAATAAAATTGCTTTTGTCATTGCTTTGAATTTTCCTCTTTATTCCTTGAAGGAAAAAGAATCTTTAGCCCCCAACTGGACCGACAGGGAATGGGTTTATGCACGGATAGGCGACATGTTCAACTCCAGGGTTCCTGCGGAATACCAGCAAAACATTTCCAACACTTTGAGCAAAGCCGATTTGTATATTTCGGAATATAACATTATGATGGGTTATCTTCTGGATAATAATGGTAAGACCCTGTTTCCCAAAGACATGAAGTTGATTTCCCACTGGAATCTCAGGGATGAACTTAAATCCAATTATGGTAAGGAAAACGGCTTTGAAAAGCAGAAAATGATTTATCAGGTAATGCTGCATATTATTAATCAAACCATTCCCCAAAAAGTCATCAACTCCACTGAATTTTACTGGAACCCCATCACCAATAAATTGTTTAAAAACGGTCAGGAAGTTTCCTTTGAAAGAGAGCCCGATACCCGTTATCAAATTTTACTGGACAATTTTAAAGCTTTAAGCAGTGTTGATCAGTTTTACCCTCAATACCCCGATTATATACAGCGGAAATTCGATATGGAAATGGAAATTACTCAACCCGAAGTAGAAAAAATCTTTACCGATTTTATTTCATCACCACTAATGGCGGAGATAGGGCAATTGATTTCAAAAAGACTGGGTCGTCCGCTGGAACCTTTTGATATCTGGTATGATGGTTTTAAAGCCCGTTCCAGGATGAATGAAGAAGAACTGGACAAAATAACCTCAACCCGTTATCCCGATACCAAGTCTTTCGAAAAAGACATGCCCGTGATTTTACAAAAGCTTGGATTTGACCCAGATACAGCCGAATTTATTGCCTCTCATATTCAGGTCGACCCTGCCAGAGGAGCTGGTCACGCATGGGGTGCCGAAATGAGAAAAGTTAAATCTCATTTACGCACCCGAATTGGTCCCAATGGTATGAATTACAAAGGATACAATATAGCCATTCATGAGTTCGGACACAATGTTGAGCAAACCATTTCACTTCATTTTGTAAACGATTACATGCTTCACGGGGTCCCCAATACTGCTTTTACCGAAGCCCTCGCCTTTATCTTTCAGAAAAGAGACCTCTGGTTGCTCGGCTTTGAGGATGATAATGAATTGAAAAAAAACATGGAAATTCTGGATTTGACCTGGTCAACCTACGAAATTATGGGAGTTTCACTGGTGGATATGGAAGTCTGGAAATGGCTTTATGCCCATCCCGATGCTACTGCCCAACAACTCCGTGAAGCTGTCATTAACATTGCACGCGATATCTGGAACCAGTATTATGCTCCTGTGTTTGGTGTTAAAGATTCCCCCATTCTTGCCATATATTCGCATATGATAGATTATCCTTTATACCTGCCGGCATACCCGCTTGGACATCTCATCGATTTTCAGATTGAGCAATATATCAGAGATAAAGATTTTGCAAAAGAAATTACCCGCATTTACAAACAGGGTCGCCTTACACCCAATGTCTGGATGGAACGAGCTGTTAAAGACAAAATCAGCGGAAAATCTATGCTTGAAGAAGCCAGAAAAGCACTTGATTACTTCAAGGGTAAATAACCCCACCCCCTTACCCGGCAATAATAAATCTTTTCATTCAGGCATATCTTTTGCAAAAATTTGTTTTCGGCTCGATAGTTTATTATTTTAGTACAGAATTAAAATGAAGAAAGCATTGTTAAAACCCACTAAAGGCAGATTATTGATTTCCGTACCCTTTTTAAATGATTATTATTTCGGTCGTTCGGTAGTTTTGTTGACAGAGCATGGCAAAGAAGGAAGTGTGGGTTTGATTATTAACAAACCACTGGATACCCGTATCAATGATGCCATCAAAGATTTTCCTGCTTTTGATGAAAACCTTTATCTGGGAGGGCCAGTTGAGAAAAATTCATTATTCTACATTCATACAAAAGGTGATATTATTACCGATAGTATTGAAATTAAAGAAGGTTTGTATTGGGGGGGTGATTTTGAAGCTATCAAAAGCCTGATAAAAGACGGTCTTCTTTATCCCGGAAATATTCGGTTTTTTGTAGGATATTCAGGTTGGGCACCTTTTCAACTCGACCGTGAACTGAGAGAAAAAAGCTGGGTGGTAAGCGAGTGCGATGTAAATTCCATCCTTACTCCAGACCCATTGACATACTGGCATAAAAAACTCAAAAACAGTTCGCATAAAGAATATGCTGTCTGGGCTGATTTTCCTGTAAACCCTTCGTTAAATTAATTTTTACGGGCATAGGCTCTGGTACGATGGTGAGAAAATTCACCCATCTGATATTTATACCATGCCGTAATGGCAATCATGGCAGCATTGTCCATACAGTACTCCATTTTCGGATAAAATACTGACCATTGGTGTTTTTGTGCCATTTCCATAAGTTGCTTTCTCAGGGCGCTATTGGCTGCAACGCCTCCGGCTAATGCAATATTTTTGATGCCTTCATTACGGGCAGCTTCAACCACTTTGGAAAGTAAATACCCTGCAATGGTGTGCTGATAAGAAGCGCAAAGGTCTTCCAGATTATTTTTTAAAAAATTTGAATCTTTTTTCAGCTCATCCCGGATAAAATAAAGGAACGATGTTTTTAACCCGCTGAAACTATAATTATATTTTTGAATTTTTGGCCAGGGAAAAGAAAAACGTTCAGGATTTCCATTCTGAGCCAGCTTATCAATAACCGGACCTCCGGGATAGGGCAAATCAAGTACTTTGGCTGCTTTATCAAAGGCTTCACCAGCTGCATCATCTATGGTAGAGCCAAGTATTTCATATTCCAGCGGACTGATAACTTTTAAAATCTGAGTATGACCTCCCGAAACCAATAAGCAAAGAAAAGGAAAATCCGGTTTGGGTTCGTCAATAAAGTTGGCCATTACATGCGCGTGCAAATGGTCTACTTCAATAAGAGGTATATCCAGAGAGAGTGACAATCCTTTGGCAAAAGAAACAGCCACAAGCAATGATCCAATTAAACCGGGCCCTGAAGTAAAGGCTAGGGCGTTCAATTGTTTTTTATCCACATGGGCATCCTTCAAAGCCGCTTCAACAACATAAACCAGGTTCTTCTGGTGTTGCCGCGAAGCCAGCTCCGGTACCACGCCTCCAAACTTTTGGTGAATTTTCTGACTGGAAACTATATTGGTAAGAATTTTGCCATTTTTGACCACCGATGCGGCAGTATCATCACAGGATGTTTCCAGTGCAAGTATATAACACATGATTTTTTATCTAACTTTATCTTTGATTTTCAAAACCATTTATGAAAAAGACCCGCAAAAATAAAAAGACCTGGTGGATAAAATATCTCGTTATCGGGCTTTTTCTGGTTTTACCTCTACTCACTTCCCTTTCATTCTGGACAATTAATTCTATTAGCAAAGGCAAACAACTCGCCATGCTTGCAAGCTTTTACCTGAAAAACAAATACGGTATTGAAAGTCAGATAGAACGGATTAAATTTCACAAAAACAAGATATACCTTTACCATATTATTATCTATGATTTTGAAAAAAACAAATTTGCTCAGATTGATACTGCTGTAGTAGATGTCCAGGGGATAAACAGTATCCCTGGCAAAACAAGGGTAAAAGCACTAAACCTGATAAATCCCCGCATTGAAGCCATTCAGTATAAAGGCAAGCCTTATTTCAACTACCAGTATATAATCTGGGCATTTCAGGGCAGTTCTACCGGAAAGGCTCCTAAAACGCTGGTTATAAAAAACATGGGCTTAAAAAACGCAAAACTACATTTCCAGCGATACAGGGAAATTCCCAGAGAATATGGCATTATAAACTGGGACGATTTTGTAATCCATGATATTTATGGATTGATGAAAAACTTTTCCAGCCGGGGGCCAAGTCTTCGATTCAGGATAGATTCCCTTTCAGCCATTGAACAAAACGGTTTTCATATCACCAGCTTCAGCTCTGATTTTAAAGCTGATACAACAGAAATGATTTTTGACCATGCTGAATTAAAAACCCCTGCATCTTATTTAAATGGAAGTATAAAATTTTCTTACCATGGCTGGAAACAGTTTGCAGATTTTATTTCCAGCGTTCGTCTCGATGGAAAAATCGATAAATCCTACTTGTCATTTGACGAGTTAAAATATTTCAGTCGACTTTTCCCTACCCGTGAAAAAGGAATGTATATCAAAGGTAGAGGTAGAGGTACTGTTGATAATTTAAAAATTTCAGATTTACAGGCGCGTTTTGGACATTCTTCTTTCTTTCAGGGAGATTTAAAACTGGTTGGATTACCTCAAATTGCAGAAACTTTTATGGATATCAAAGTCAGCAATTTTGAATTTTCTTTTTCCGATATAAACCGTCTGGTGCCTGCTGCCAACATACCCGAATTGTTGTTATCATCCCGTTTGCGAAGTTACCGTGGCCGGTTTACCGGTTTTGTCAATGACTTTGTTACCTATGGGGAAGCAAGAGGTGAAACAGGTTTGATAAAATCCGACCTTAACTTTAAAATTCCCGGAGGCAAGGGTACACCCTCCTATAAAGGCACTCTTTCACTGATTGACTTCGACCTTGGAAAATTCCTGAATCTTGACCAGAAGGTTGGAAAAATAACTTTTGACTCTGAAGTAAAAGGTACAGGTATTAGTCTTGAAGACTTTAAAACAGAAATGACTGCCCATGCACAGTATTTCGAGTACAACAATTATCGATATAAAAACTGGATGTTTAAAGGAACCATCGAAAACAAAGTTTTTAAAGGGATTTTACATGTGCAGGACCCTGCAATGAATATCATGACAAACGGCAACATCAATTTTACAGGTTCTGTGCCTACTTATCGCCTTATCTGTCATGTTGATAATATTGATTTTTACCGGCTTCATTTTGTCAAAGATTCACTTCAAATCAATGGAGATATTGACCTCAACCTCCAGGGCAAAAGTTTGAACGACTTATGGGGTAATATTCTCTGGCTGAACGGAAATTTGAAAACGCGAAGCAGGAATTTTCCCATAAAAACTATGGTCTTATCTGCTGAAAATCTGACTGGTTCAAAAAATCTCACTTTAAATTCCAATCTTTTATCGGCTGAAATCAGTGGAAAATTTCTTTATGAAAACCTTGAATATTCATTGATAAAAGCTGTTTCAGATTTTATCCACCCTTCATTTTTAACTAAATGGGATGCAAAAAAAATTCAGGAAGATTCTTCTGTGTATAATTTTAAATTTGAATTTTTCAATACAGCTTTGGTTAATGAGCTGCTCCCTGTTCAACTAGTAATCGGTGATAATTCAGTCATTTCAGGATATATTGATAATCTTAATAAATCCTACCGGCTCAATACCCGAATATCGCAACTACACTATCGTAATTACACTATTGATAATCTGATTATCAACAGTTCCAACAAATTCAGTTTATTGAGTTCTTATGTTTCTGCACAGGACATATTTCATGGAGACTCTTTACTGGTAGAAAATGTAAATATAAGCAGTGCGAGTAATCAGGATACGGTTGAATTTAGCAGCTATTTTTATGCTTCTCCTTACCGTACCCATCTCAGATTATTGGGTGGAATGGATTTAACAAAAGATTCCATTTCTGCCTTTTTTGATAGCTCGGAGGTTGTATTTTTCAATAATGAAACCTGGAATCTTTCATCTGGCGAAATTTCCATTTCCTTTCTTCCCGAAATTCATATCCATTCATTAACTCTAAACCACAACAACACATCTTTAAAAGTTCTGGGAACCATTTCAAAAGATGATAGCCAACCCCTGAGAGTTATTTTTGATGATGTGGATTTTACACTTCTGGAAAAATTTATTCCCGTCAACCTCAGTGTTTTTGATGGTTATGTTAATGGACAGCTGGTTGTTTACAATCTATTGAAGAACATGTACTTTGATGCAGCTCTTGTGGTTAACCCTTTAATTTATAACAACGAAGACACATTGGGCATTTTTAACATTTATTCCACTTATGACAAACAAAGCCATGACAATAAAATCTTTGCACAGGCTACATCCCTGGAACTTGATGAAATTTTGTCCGTAGATGGATATGTAGATTTTGTAAAGGACAATGATATTGACCTGAGAGTAAATGTGCCCGAAACCCGGACCTCCAATTTTTATCCTTTTGTAAAAAATCTGGTCTCTCACTTAAAAGGAACGGTCACTGCTACAGCCCGTTTTTATGGACCATACAAAAACTATAAAGTCTCGGGTATTGCATACCTGAAGCAAGCATCCTTTATGGTTGATTACTTGAAAACCCAATATTTTATGGAAGATAAAATCACTTTTGACGAAAATGGGATTTATGCTTCCACCATTAACATTACCGACAGATACCAGAACAGTGCTATCCTGAATGGAGCAGTGTACCACAACTATTTCAACAATTTTAAATTTGACCTGCATTTACTGGCCAATGACCTTGAAGCCCTGAATACGGAAGAAAAAGACAACGATATTTATTTTGGCCATGCTTATGCTTCAGGAAAAGTAGATATCACAGGTACACTGGATTTGATAAAAATGGATATCCAGATTAAGTCTGAAAAAAATTCGAGGCTTAATCTTCTGGCTTATGACGACAACTCCCTGGGCAGTTATAATTTCATTCAGTTTACCAACAAGAATCTGGTCAGAACCATCGAAAGCAAAAAGGAAAACGGGAATACGGGCGTCATAGTAAACCTGGATATGGAAATTACACCTCAGGCAGATATTCAATTGATTTTTGACCCCATAACTGAGGATATTATCAAAGCACGAGGCAGGGGCAATCTGTCATTAAAGATTGATAATTTTGGAAATTCGTCCATGTTTGGCACTTATATCATTGAAACCGGTGAATATACATTTACCGCACTGGACATTATCAGGAGAAAATTTGTTGTAAAAGAGGGAAGTACCATAACCTGGAAAGGAGACCCACTTGAAGCAGATATTGATATCAAAGCTGGCTATATTACTTCCGCATCCCTGAACGAATTACTTCCACCCGATATTCAGAGCGATGCCTATAAAGTCAAAGTTCCTGTAGAAGCTTTGTTGTATTTATCCGGAAATTTATATGCTCCTACTGTAAAACTTGATTTTGAAATATTGAGTTCTCAATCGATTAGTTCCAGCCAGTTAAACATTGTAGACCAGCAAATAAAAACCATAAAAGCAGACGAACAGGAGTTGAACAAGCAGGTAATCAGTTTGCTGGTTATAAACAGTTTTCTTCCATCCAGCACTTCAGCCAATAGTTCTTTTATCGACAATGGGTTAAATACAAATGTAGGGTCCCTTACTTCCTCGCTGGTTTCACAATGGATTACGCAAATTACCAATCAATTTGGCTCTAAATACTTTGAAGACATTCAGATAGGATTAAATTACCAGGCCCAGAACAAAAATTACCAGCGCGAACTTGATATTTTGCTATCTACATCCCTTTTCAATGACAGGGTTCAGCTAAGCGGTAGTTATGATGTGGAGAATATCAACGCAAGTTTTCAGGTTGATTATAATGTCCTTCCAGACAGCAAACTAAAGCTTAAAATCTTCAGTCGTTCTGACAACAATCCCATTTACCAGCAGGATATAAATCGTCAGGGTGTAGGAATTATTTACAGAAACGAGTTTGATCGCTGGATTGAGATTTTTGGAAAGAAAAATAAAAACTCTATCTATCAATAAAGTGGCTGTAATTCCATGGCATTCTCATCAACCTTAAAGTTATAAATGGCATTCAAAACCAGGGGATAATTCGGCTGGTCGTGGCCTGCTGGAAATGAAGTAGTAAATGGAAATGAATATTCCTTTACATGCTGATAAATAATTTCACTGGTCGTAGTACCCCAATCCTCGTCTTCGGGTATATTTGAAAACTGCCCTGCAATCAAGCCATTCAAAACTTTTAAAACACCCGCCCTTTTCAGTGTCCACATCATGCGGTCAATGGCGTAAAGGGGTTCGCCCGTATCTTCGATAAATAAAATGGCTCCATCTATAGCAGGAAAAGAATTACTCCCAAGCAGGTGAATCAGCACAGTCAGGTTACCTCCCTTGATTTGACCCTGTACCTGACCCTTTCTGTAATAATTTCCAGCGGGAAAACGGTAATTATTTTTTTTCCCTTCCAGGGTCTTCAACAGCAATTCCACAGATTTTCGATTAAAAAGAAAATCTTTGGACATGGAAGCATGCAATGAACAAATATCAAAATGAGTCTGAAGGTGACAGTGCAAATAAGTAATATCGCTAAAGCCAACAATCCATTTGGGGTTTTTATTGAACATTTCAAAATTAAGCCTGTCAAGTATTCGTACCATACCATATCCACCTCTGGAACAAATCACAGCCTTAATTTCCGGGTCATCCAGCATATTCTGCAAATCTTGGAGACGTTCTTCATCCCTGCCTGCAAATCGGTTCCATTGGCGATAGGCAAAGGGACCCACTTTTACCTGATATCCTTTTTGAACAAAATACTTCTCAGTAGCAAAAATTTTTTCCCTGTCAATGTTACCACTGGGAGAAACAACAGCCACCACATCACCGGGTTTCAAAAAAGGGGGAATACGCATGTCTCAGCCTTGAACAAAAAAATGACTAATTTTGCGCAAAATAACAAAAAAATGAGTTACCCTGAACGATACACCGTTACAACAGCCCTGCCTTATGCCAACGGACCTATTCATATTGGTCATCTGGCTGGTGTTTATGTACCTGCAGATATTTATGTCCGTTTTCTGCGAATGAAGGACAAAGATGTTGTTTTTATTGGTGGCTCTGACGAACACGGTGTTCCTATCACCATCAAAGCCCGGAATGAAGGCGTTAGCCCAAAAGAGATTGTTGACAGGTATCATCAACTGATAAAAAAGTCATTTATCGATTTCGGAATTTCTTTTGACATTTATTCACGCACATCTTCATCACTGCATTATTTAACAGCATCTGAATTTTTTCTAACCCTTCATAAAAAAGGTGTATTTATTGAAAAAACCATAGAACAACTTTATGATGAAGAAGCAGGCATGTTTCTGGCTGACCGCTATGTAACAGGAATGTGCCCCAAATGCGGTTATCTGGAAGCATATGGTGATCAATGTGAAAAATGTGGCTCTTCATTAAGCCCTACCGAACTGATAAATCCCCGATCCGTATTGAGCGGAACCAAACCAGTCATGAGAAAAACAAAACACTGGTATCTGCCTCTTGACCGCTATCAGGAATGGCTTAAAGAATGGATTCTGGAAGGGAAAAAAGATGTTTGGAAAACAAATGTTTATGGGCAATGTGCTTCATGGCTCAATGAAGGCTTAAAACCCAGAGCTGTAACCCGTGACCTTGACTGGGGTGTCCCTGTTCCTCTTGATGGAGCTGAAGGTAAAGTTTTGTATGTTTGGTTTGACGCTCCCATCGGATATATCTCTGCTACTAAAGAATTGACACCCGAATGGGAAAAATACTGGAAAGACCCGGGCACCAAACTCGTTCACTTTATTGGTAAAGACAATATCGTTTTCCATTGCATTATTTTTCCCACCATGTTAAAAGCCGAAGGCAGTTATATCTTACCTGATAATGTGCCTGCCAATGAGTTTATGAATCTGGAAGGCGACAAAATTTCAACCTCCCGGAACTGGGCAGTATGGCTTCACGAATATCTTGAAGAATTCAAAGGAAAACAGGATGTTCTCCGATATGTGCTTACTGCCAATGCTCCTGAAACCAAAGACAATGATTTTACATGGCTTGATTTTCAGGCTAAAAACAACAACGAACTCGTTGCTGTATTTGGAAACTTTGTCAACCGGGTACTTGTCTTAACCCATAAATATTTTGAAGGAAAAGTTCCTGAACCAGGTCCTTCTGACGAGCTTGAAAAACTCAACATAAGTGGATACAGAGACCGAGTTGATCAGGCACTTGAAAACTACCGCTTTCGCGAAGGTTTGCTCGAAATGATGAATCTTGCACGTGCTGGAAATAAATACCTGACCGATAAAGAACCCTGGCATTTGATAAAAAAAGACAAAGAAGCTGTAGCCCAAATCCTTAACAACAGCCTGCAAATTGTAGCCAATCTTGCATTGTTGGCTTCTCCTTTTTTGCCCTTTACGGCTCAAAAGATTTTTAATATGCTCAATATGGATGCATCCCCGCTACGGTGGAAGGATATTGGCCGTCATGACCTGCTATCAGTCAATCATCCCTTAAACAAACCTGAATTGCTCTTTGAAAAAATTGATGATAAAACCATTCAAAAACAGATTGATAAATTGATGAAAACCCGTCAAAGTCAGGGAAACCAACCTCCTATAGAACCCATTAAAGAAGAAATCAACTATGATGATTTTTCTCGAATGGATATCAGAATTGTCACAATAATCCATGCCGAAAAAATTGAAAACACCGATAAGTTGATGAAAGTTACCATTGACCTTGGAAATGAAAAAAGAACCATAGTTTCAGGTATTGCTCATCAATACAAACCCGAAGAAATTATTGGGCGTCAGGTTGCTTATCTCGCCAATTTAAAAGCACGCAAAATCAGGGGAGTTGAGTCAAAAGGTATGATATTGATGATTTCTGACCCAGATGGCAATTTAACTTTCCTTCAGGCAGATAAAAAAGTTGTCCCTGGTTCTATTGTTTCCTGATACTTATTAAACATTTACATCATGAAAAGTCAAATCCCCGAACTCAACGAAAAATTTAAAAATAAAACTGCCTTAGAAATATTGGATTATGTGTTAACAGAGTTTAAAGACAGAGCTGCTTTTTCAACCTCGCTCGGAGCTGAAGACCAAATCCTTACTCACCTTATTGTTCAAACCGGTAAAGCACATCATGTAAAAATCTTTACCCTTGACACAGGTCGTTTATTTTACGAAACCTACGAAACACTCGATAAAACCATTAAAAAGTATAACATTCAAATCCAGGTTTATTTCCCACATTTCAGAGAAGTGGAAGATATGGTTAATGAACACGGAATCAATCTTTTTTACGAGAGCATTGAGAAACGAAAACTCTGCTGTAAAGTTCGTAAAGTTGAGCCATTGTACCGTGCTCTGGATGGTTATGATATCTGGATTACAGGAATACGCAGGGAGCAAAATATAACCCGTAAAGCAATGGAATTGTTTGAATGGGATGAAGACCATCAGATTATCAAAGTAAATCCTTTGATTGACTGGAAAGAAAATGAAGTCTGGAAATATTTACACAAAGAGCGCATACCGTATAATATTTTGCACGATAAAGGATATCCCAGTATAGGTTGTGCGCCCTGTACCCGTGCGGTTGAAAAAGGCGAAGACCCAAGAAACGGGCGCTGGTGGTGGGAAAATCCTGAAACAAGGGAATGCGGCTTACACCTTAAAGTAAAAACAAGTTAAAAGAGGAATAAAACCAAATATTTATTTTTCCCAGTAATGTACTTCCTTCTCCGTTTCTGCATCGGATAATTGCAGCCAGTATGCAGGAGTCACCCGTTTACCTGAAAAAGACCTCAGCTTTCGTTTAAATACTTCAATAGTTGGATTGAATACAATATCTGTAACTCCTACATTATATTTTACTGTACCATCTTCTTCTTTTACTTCTTCCACTTTAACCTCATAATTATTCAACTCGAGTAATTTTTTCAGGAATTCCATTCTTTCGCGGGAAACATTCTTTTCCACCACGGAACACCTGACACCGTCAATTTCTTCCACCAGATGCTTGCCACTAAAATAAGCCATGAGTTGAATATTTAAATTCCAAAACTATTTGAACCAATAAATTCATAAATAAAGCTCATAAATCCGATAAAGAAAATACCGAGAGCACAGATAATCAAACCTAACCGGCTATAGAAATCACTTTTAAAATAAGGAATAGGGTTGTCGCTTTTGTCAATAAACATAGCTTTGACTACACGCAAATAGTAGTACAGAGATATAGTTGCATTCAATACTGCAATTAACACAAGAATATAATACCCGCGGCTGGCAGCAGAAGTAAACAGGAAAAATTTACCAAAGAATCCAGCTACAGGTGGAATACCGGCAAGTGAAAATACAGACAGCATCATTAAAAGGCTCAG
The DNA here is from genome assembly GCA_964395255.1 of uncultured Sphingobacteriales bacterium. Classification (GTDB taxonomy): domain Bacteria; phylum Bacteroidota; class Bacteroidia; order CAILMK01; family JAAYUY01; genus CAYNBC01. The sequence continues at coordinate 16,633 of CAYNBC010000002.1, forward strand.
CAGAGGATTGGTACGGTACAAACCGGCATAATCAGGAATATCTTCTTTTCCGGTCTGATTATAAATAACGGTGGCAACACCAAAAGCACCCAGATTGGTAAACACATAAATAAGGATGAAATAAATAACAGAAGTCATACCCATGTTGTTGGCACCCAGCACCCCAAGCAGAATAAAGCCAGCCTGGGCAATAGATGAAAAGGCAAGAAATCGTTTGATATTGTTCTGCCTCAATGCAAACAAATTACCTATAGTCATGGTTAATATGGCCAGTACATAAAGGATTTGTGACCAGATTTCATGTGCCGTTTTGAATACAGTATATAAAACAGTCATTAGCACAAAAACGGCAGCTCCTTTGGAAATCACAGATAAGTAAGATGTGACATTGATGGGTGAACCTTCATAAACATCGGCAGTCCAGAGATGGAAAGGTACCAGAGATATTTTAAATCCCATTCCGGTAATGAAAAAGATGAGTCCAATGACAGCCAGAGTATCTCCTTTGAATGCTGTAGCAATATCTTCAAAATAAATAGATCCTGATGTTCCATAAATCATTGAAAGTCCGTAAAGCAAAATCCCGGACGACAGGGCTGATGAAAAAATCAATTTAATTCCCGCTTCAGCTGATTTGTTTTTATAACGGTCGTAAGCAGCCAATGCAGCAACAGGGATGGTAGCCAGCTCAAGTCCCAGATAAAACATCAGAAAATCTCCGGCTGATATCATAAAATCAAGACCTATCAGCGTGCTGATGATTAATACAAAATATTCTGTAACTTTTTCTTTGTTGTTTTCATCACTAATCCATCGAACGGATTGCAGGAAAATGATAAACATTCCTATGTTCAGAATGTTTTTAATCAGTGTGGTTAAACTGTTGGTGTGATACATTCCGCCAAAAATCACGCCTTCCTTCTGAGGAAAGAACCCGATAACCAGATGAGCCAGAAACAGGAAAATAGCAAGATTGATAATAGGTTTTTTGTTGCTACCGACAGCTATTTCTGCCACTATCAGTACAATGGCTATTACTGTAAGAATCAACTCCTGCCGCATCAATAAAAACTGTTCGAAATTCATTTTTTTCTCCTTTATTGTTTAGAACAATCGGGACATAATTATATCCAAACTATCCCAGATAGTATTGGAAAGCCACAATGGGAACATCCCTATGGCTGAAATTGAAGCAATCAAGGTTATAGCACTAACCCTTTCATACCAGTGGGCGTCTTTAAATTCCAGATATTCTTTCTTTTTAAGGGGGCCTAAAAGCAAGATGCCCACAACACGAAGGATATAAACTGCAGTTACAACAATGGAAGAAACAGCAAGGATGGTGGCCACTCGATGAAAAGTATCGCTGTGTTGAAAAGCACCTACAAAGATGGTCATTTCAGCTACAAAGCCACTGAAACCGGGCAAACCAAGAGAAGCAAGACCACCAATGATATAAGCTACCGAAATAAAGGGAATTACTTTCATTAAAGCACCCATTTCATCAATCATACGAGTGTGTGTACGACCGTAAATCATACCGATTAAGGCAAAGAAAAGTGCTGTCATCAAACCATGGGAAATCATCTGGATAATAGCTCCGTCAATGGCAGTTCTGTTCATCATCAGAATAGCAAAAAGAACAAGTCCACAGTGGCTAACAGACGAATAAGCGTTGATATATTTAAGGTCTTTTTGCCAGATAGCTCCAAAGGCACCATAAACCACGCTGATGGTAGTAAGAATGATAAAAATCCAGGCCATTTCATTGGCAGCCTCCGGCAAAAGAAACATGGCTACACGAAAAGCACCATAACCTCCCAGTTTCATCAAAACACCGGCATGTAACATGGAAACGGCTGTTGGTGCTGAAGCATGACCATCGGGAGACCATGTATGGAATGGATAAAGAGCTCCAAGAACACCAAACCCTACAAAAAGGAAAGGAAAGAAAAATCGCTGTGCCTGAATAGGAATATCAACTTTGGAAATCTCAATCAGGTTAAAGGTAAGTTTACCTCCTTCCGGTGCAGAATTAAAGTAAACACCAAATAAACCCACCAGCAACAGGGCAGAACCGGCCATCAACATAAGGGTTAATTTCATAGCTGAATATTCTTTGGGACCGCTACCCCAGATACCGATTAACAAATACATGGGTATCACAGCCAGCTCGTAAAACCCGAACATGGTAAACAGGTCGATGGAAATAAAGAATCCAAATACCCCGGTAGCCAGCAGGATCAGAGAGATAAAAAACTCTTTGGGCAAATCGTCAACTTCCCAGGAAACAAAAACACCTGCAAAAACTACGATGGCTGTCAGTGCGATCATAGAAACGGCAATACCATCTACACCTATAGCATAATGAATGTTGAGTGCAGGAAACCATAGCAGGTCGGAAGTGAAAAGTAATTCGGCAGTATTGCCTGCCTGACGCTCAAGATGATACCAGATTACCAGAACAGCAGCTGTAATAAGCTGCAAGCTCATTCCAATAGCGGCAACAATCCGGGCATTTTTGTTTCCTTTAACCATGACGATGCCCAGCACAGTCAATACCGGAATGATAATCAATAAATTCAGAATATTCATCTTTCGGGATTTATTAATTCGTGAATAAATAAATGAAGGCCAAAACAAGAGCAATGGCACCTGCTACAAAAGCAAATGCATAATGTTGTAAATAACCTGATTGCATTCCTTTAATTCTCCTTGAGATTCCTTCGGTGGTCCAGGCTATGGCATTCATGGTTCCGTCAACGATATGGCGGTCAAACCAGGCTACAGGCCGTGATATATAGTTGAAAATGATTTTTTTGGTGATAAACAAATACAACTCGTCAATATAAAATTTGTTGTAAACCGTTTTGTAAAAACCACCCAGTGCAGAAGCAATTTTATCGGGAATATCGGTTTCTTTTTTATACATAATCCAGGCTATTACAATACCTGCAACACCAATCAAGATGGAAGGAATAGCAATATTCCAGTGAGTGTGGGTATGAAAAGCCATACCATCGGAAGTAACAAATTCATTAAATGGAATAAAACCTGTAAATGCCGAACCCAGCGCAAGAATCATCAAAGGAATTGTCATTACCAGAGGAGATTCATGAGGGGCATGTTCGTATTTTCTTTCTTTACCCCAGAAAACCGAAAAATAAAGCCGGAACATGTAAAAAGCTGTCAGACCAGCTACAAAAAATTCGATAGCAAACAACACCTTATCTTTCATAAAAGCTGCTACCAGAATTTCATCCTTACTGAAAAAGCCTGCAAATGGAGGTATTCCAGAAATAGCTAAAGTAGCCACCAGAAAAGTAATGTGTGTCACAGGCATATATTTTCTCAGCCCACCCATATCCTGCATAAAATTGCTGTGTACGGCATGTATTACCGAACCAGCTCCCAGGAATAAGAGGGCTTTGAACATGGCGTGGGTAAACAGATGAAACATGGATGCCATATAACCAAGACCATGTTCACCTCCATAACCCGAAACACCCAATGCCAGCATCATATATCCAATCTGTGAAAGTGTCGAAAAAGCAAGGACCCTTTTAATATCAAATTGTGTACAGGCAATGACAGCAGCAAACAGGGAAGTAAATCCCCCCACCCAGGCTACAACCTGTAAAGCTTCAGGAGAAAACAAATGATAAGCAACAAACATTCTTGCTACCAGATAAACACCAGCCACAACCATAGTAGCAGCATGAATTAAAGCTGAAACCGGTGTAGGACCCTCCATGGCATCAGGCAACCAGATATGTAATGGAAACATAGCCGATTTTCCAGCACCACCCATAAATACCAGAAGCAGTGCCCAGGTAACAACACTCATTCCCATAAATGACAATGAAGCTGCATGGCTTAAAGCACTTCCATCGGGATTAGTCAAAATTTCAAAATCAAAGGTACCTGTAAAATAGGAAAGCAATAAAATACCTATCAGAAAACCAAAATCAGCAAAACGGGTTACAATAAATGCTTTCTTGGAAGCCGCAATGGCAGAAGGTCTTTCGTAATAAAATCCTATGAGCAGATAAGAAGAAACCCCTACCAGCTCCCAGAAAATATACATTTGAAAAATATTGGTTGCCAGTACAAGCCCCAGCATCGAAAAACTAAATAACGACAAAAAAGCAAAAAAGCGCTGGAAACCTTTTTCGCCATGCATATAGCCATTGCTGTAAATATGAACCATAAAAGATACGGTTGAGATAACTACAAGCATCATCACCGATATGGGGTCGAGCAAAACACCCATATCTATGTGAAGTCTTTCAGTAAAATGTATCCATGTTTGCTTGTAGGCTATAATGGTCTGGTAAACATCACCACTTTTACCTGCTACAAAAAAGTACTGATAAGCTGCTATGTACGATAAGATAGTAATAACACCCAAACCGGCAGTGCCGATTATGCCTGCCCATTTAGGCTTAAGTTTCATTCCGAACAGACCCAGGAATATAAATACAAAAAACGGAATGAGAGGTATCCAGACAGTATAGGAAAAATCAATCATACTTTTATATTTTTATTTTTCCACATTCATTTTTTAATACTTCATTTCACTCACATCGGTTACTTCGATGGAAGTAAACCTGCGATAAATATTTATAATTAGAGCAATGGCTACCGAAGCTTCAGCAGCAGCAATAGCCACTACAATCAGCGCAAAAAAATGTCCCTGTAGCTGGTCGGGAAATAAAAAGCGGTTGAACACAAGAAAATTGATATTAACGGAATTTAATATAAGTTCGATGGACATCAGAATGGTAATCAGATTTCTTCGGATTAAAAAACCACATACACCAATAAAAAACATCAGTGTGGATGTGATTAAAAAATAATGCATTGGGATACCTTGAATCATTTCTTTATAATTTAATTATTTAGCATGATGTTTTTCTCTTCTGGCAATAATGATAGCACCAATCATGGCTGCCACCAGTAAAATGGAAATGACCTCAAACGGTAGAACATAGCCGTTTTTACCCGTAGCCAGCAGTTGATTTCCAATGGCATGCATATCGACATCTATGCTATCAGCTGCCGGTTCGGGAAAAGGAAATTGTAAAATGGCATAAATTAATAAAGCCGAACCTACCAACGCTGTACCCACTCCCATAACTACATTGCGGATGTCGGGAAGAGGAAATCGGTCGGAAATGTGGCTTGTAAGCAAAATGGAAAAAATGATTAATACAACAATACCACCAGCATATAAAGTAAGCTGAACACCTGCCATAAACTGATACTGAAGTAAAAAATAAATACCTGAAGTAGCCACCAGAACAAATAAAAGGTAAATGGCAGCTCTTAAAATTCTTCTGCTGGTAATAGACATAATGGAAAAGGCAATAATTACCGCAGAAAACAATACAAACATGATTTGATTCAGACTCATTACTTTTTATCTTTTTTAAGTGATGAACCGGGTTTATTCAAAACTTTGGTCAATTTATCTCTGTCATAAACAGCATGTTCAAATTCATTGGAAAAAGCCAGAGCATTGGAAGGACAAGTTTCAACACAAAGCCCGCAAAAAGTACACATTGAAAGATGATAAATATGTTTATCAATGACTCTGACCGTTTTACCTTCCGGAGTAACTTCCTTGCGTGTAATCACTTCTATTGAGCCATTGGGGCAGTTCATTTCGCAAATGCCACAACCTGTACATCTATGTTGATTGTTTTCATCATGAGGCATAACCACCTCTCCCCTGAAGCGTTCAAACATTTTGAGCTCCTTGCGGTTTTCAGGGTATTGCTGAGTTACAATCTCTTTGGGGCTGATGAAGTATTTACCGGTAACTTTCATACCTCCCCAGAGGGTCTTTACGCCATGAATAATATCTGAAAAATATTTTACCACCTGATTCATAACTTCTCGTGATTAAACATTTAAAAATGCCATCCCTGCCAGACAATAAAGGCTACAATGATGATGTTTATTAAATTTAACGGAAGCAAGTATTTCCATTCCAGCGTAAGCAACTGGTCAATTCTCAGACGCGGAAAAGTCCATTTGAACCACATAATGATATAAATGACCACAATGGTTTTTCCAAAGAACCAGAAAATGGGAGGAATGAAGTCCATGATTCGGTTAAAGGCTTCGAAATTACCGAAATGCAGGGGCATCCAGCCACCCAGAAAAACAGTGGTAGCAACGGCAGCAGCAATAAACATGTTCATATATTCAGCCAGAAAGAAAAATGCAAAGCGGATACCTGAATACTCGGTATGAAAACCTGCAGTCAGCTCAGACTCTGCTTCCGGTAAGTCAAAAGGACCACGGTTGGTTTCGGCTGTGGCAGCTACCAGAAAAATGAGAAATGCTATAATAGCCGGTATGTGTCCTTTAAAAATCCACCAGCCGTCAGCCTGGCTGGCAACAATTTCGGATAACTGAAGACTTCCGGCAAAAACTACAATGGTCAGCAGGGATAAGCCTACCGACAATTCATAACTCACCACCTGGGCACCGCTTCTTAATGCTCCAATCAAAGGATATTTACTGTTGGAAGACCATCCGGCCAGTAAAATTCCAATTACTCCTATAGAAGAAACTGCAATGATGTAAAAAATGCCGATGTTTAAATCAATAGCTTGAAGGCCTTTGGCAAAGGGAATGGCTGCTATCACCATAAAAGAAGCAATGATGACTATAAAAGGAGCTAAATTGAATAAAAATTTGTCGACATTTTTAACAGGAATAAGCTCTTTAAACAAAAGCTTTATCAGGTCGGCAATGGTTTGCAGTAAGCCCCATTTTCCCACTCTGTTGGGCCCAAGCCTGTTTTGCATGAAAGCACAAACTTTTCGTTCGGCATAAACAAGATATAATCCCAGAATGGCATAAAAAACAAGCAGAACCAATCCTACAATGACCAGCTCCACAAAAAATGCCCAGCCTGGTGAAAGACTCTCCCTGAGCGAAGCATCTATTGAATGGGTTAATGTACTGAAATCATAAATATTAAATGCCATGATATTTTATTTTATCGGTCAATATCAGGAATTACAAGATCCAACGAACCACTGATAGCAATTAAGTCAGCTATTTTTCCTCCCTGCGCAATTTTGTTGATAACAAACAGATTGGAAAAATTGGGTGAACGGAATTTAATTCTGTAAGGATACTTATCTCCACGAGAAACGAGATATACTCCCAGTTCACCTCTTGCGGTTTCAACCCTCTGGTAATATTCACCCTCAGGTACACGAATAACGGCTTTCATTTTAGCTTTGTGGGGGCCTTCCGGAATGTTATCAATCAATTGCTCAATAATATTCATGGATTCCACCATTTCATCCATCCTGACCAGATAGCGGGCAAAAGTATCTCCTTCGGTGTATAGAATCTCTTTAAAATCAACCTTATCATAAGCGCTGTAAGGCTGTTTTTTACGAATATCACAGGAAAAGCCGGAGCCTCTTCCCGAAGGTCCTGTAACTCCGTAAGCAATAGCATCTTCCCGTGAAAGATAACCAACACCTACAGTTCTTTGCCTGAAAATCACATTGTCTGTAAGCAATTGTTTGTATTCCGGTAGCTTTTTACGGAAGTATTTGATAAATTCTTTGGTACGCTTTTGAAAGTTGGGATGAATGTCATACATCAATCCTCCGGGCGTATTGACACTCTGAATCAATCGCGAACCGAATGACTCTTCAAAAATATCCAGAATTTTTTCCCGGTCTCTCATCCCATAAAAGAAGGTGGTAAGAGCGCCAAGGTCCATACCAAAAGCAGACCACCACAATTGATGGCTTGCAATACGGGTTAGCTCGGCTATGATGGTCCGGATATACTTAACTCTTTCCGGAACCTCAACACCCAATGCATTCTCAACAACCAGGGCTACAGCTTCATTGTTAATATGGGCCGAGAGATAATCCATTCTATCGGTAAGATGGATAATCTGCGGATAGGTAAGACGCTCACACATTTTTTCAATACCCCGGTGAATATAACCGCAATGAGGAATGATATATTCAACAATTTCACCTTTTAATGATGTTTGAAAACGCATCACTCCATGCGTGGAAGGATGCTGAGGGCCTATATTGATGATATAATCTTCACCCTCACCTATAATTGTTGTTCTGATATCTTCGTTCATAGCGTCTTATTAGCGTTCAATCATGTTTATTTCGTCTTTGAAATCTTTCCTTAATGGAAATCCGTAATCATCTTCCAGAAACAATCTTCTTAAGTCAGGGTGATGATTGAAGCGGATGCCCATTAAATCATAGACTTCCCTTTCATGAAACTCAGCCGTTGGCCATATATCGGAAACCGTATCAATTTCCGGATTATCATGGTTATCAATTTTAGCCCGTACAACAATCATTTGAGCTTCACGGGTAGATTCCAGATGATAAACAACAGTGAAATAATCTACCCAGTCGACCGATGTCAGACAGACGAGAAAATCGAAGCCTTTTTCTTTTAAAATCCGGGCTAATTCATGAATGGAAGCCGCATTAACCTGAATTTCCGGAAATTGTTTTCCTTCAACAATTTCAACATCGGATATTTTATCATCAATCCAGTTTTTCAAAGTTTGAATATCCATGATTCCATTTTTTAAATAAAATCTTCCTGAATTTTTCGGGGTTCCCGGATAGTTTCGGTTTTTATTTTCCGTTGCAACTGCATCACCCCATAAAGCAAAGCTTCGGGACGAGGAGGGCAACCCGGAACATAAACATCCACAGGTATTACATGGTCAACACCCCGAACTACAGAATAGGAATTGTAATAAAAGGGACCTCCGGACACAGCACAGGCCCCCATGGCAATCACATATTTAGGGTCTGCCATCTGGTCATAAAGCCGCTTCAATACGGGAGCCATTTTATGAACAATGGTACCGGCTACCACAATTACATCCGCCTGACGGGGAGTAGCCCTGTAAACCTCGATACCAAAACGGGCAAAATCATGCCTCGGAGCACCTGTTGCCATCATCTCGATACCGCAACAACTGGTCGCAAAAGTTAATGGCCACACTGAATTGGCCCTTCCCCAGTTGATAATGTCGTCAATGGTGGTCAATAAAACATTACCACCACTTCTTTTGAAGATTTCAAAGGTTTCATTGTCTTTGAAATCTTCATATTTCATAGATTTAATTTTTACACCCATCTTAATGCTTTTTTTCTCCAGGCATAAAGTAATCCTAAACCCAGAATTAAAAAGAAAATTGCTATTTCAATAAATCCTCTGGCACCGATATCTTTCATAACGGTAGCCCAGGGAAAGATAAACACAGTTTCTACATCAAATACCAGATATACCAGAGCAAATAAATAATAACCTACATTAAATTGAATCCAGGCTTTGCCTTCAGGTATAATACCACACTCATAAGGTTCCAGTTTTACCGGATTGTATGAGCCGGGAGCAAAAAAGTGGGAAAAAACAATGGCACCTCCCACCAGCACTACTCCTACAATAAAAAATAACACCAAAGATTCGTTGCTCATCTTTATAAATTTTATTTGCTTTTAGCCATTTATTTTCACTTCAAGCCACGTAAAATTTGGTTGCAAAAATAAATTTTTGTGAACAATAC
>CAYNBC010000002.1:26240-26504 GCA_964395255.1 uncultured Sphingobacteriales bacterium
AATTTATCTTGAAAATAAAGATACACAACAAACTAATTGTAATAATTAACATTATAATCCTTTTAAAAACCACATTTTTAAAAAATAATGACAAATGTCAATATTTTGTGGATTTAAATATTAAAATATGTTGTTATTCGGCAATAATTTAGTCTGGTTTTGAATTGAACTTTAATAGTAATTGGTATTTACAAATTAAAGTTTTTTGTTTTGTTTATAAATGCTGAAAAACAATCATATAATTGCTTTTAGGATAAATTATTC
>CAYNBC010000003.1:0-7419 GCA_964395255.1 uncultured Sphingobacteriales bacterium
TTATAGGGGTGAATTAACAAAATGAAAAAACACCCGGAATGGATGCAGATAAAAATAATAAGAATAAAAAGATTTGAAAGCAAATTTATTCTTCAGCATATAAGTCTACTTTTTTCCGATATTTTGTTAATTTTGGTTGAATAAATAATGTTTTACTTAAACTTATAATGAATGAGAGATATGAAAAAGTTAATGCTGGTTCTAATGCTATTATGGGGATTCATGGCTCAGGGTCAGGTTCCAAGAACGCTGGTTTATGAAGAAGCAACCGGGACCTGGTGTCAGTATTGTCCCCGTGGCGATTATTATGCCGATTCTTTGAAAAAAATGTACGATAATGTAATTGTTATTAAAGTTCATGGTTCTGATCCCCTGGCTCTTGAGGGTTATGTTGATTCAGCCGGCCTGGAATCTTACCCTACAGCCAATATTGACAGAATAAAGAAAAAACTGGGTACCAATGTCTGGTTTGAAGGTTATCAGGTACGAAATGGTGAACCCACTTATGTTTCTGTTAGTGTTAATCCGGTTTACAATTCTTCTACCCGTCATCTAACGGTAAACCTGGAAGCAACTTTTTCTAAGGCTTATTCGGGTGATTATCGCTTTGCCGCCATTGTGCTTGAGAGTTCCATAGTGGGCGATAATACAGCTTATAATCAAGCGAATTATTATTCGGGATTTTCAGGATACATGGGGGGCTTTGAAAAACTACCGCGTAGTATTCCTTATTATATGATTGCCTACGACAATGTTCCCCGAAAATTACTCGGAAACTATTCAGGTGACTACGGAAGCCTTCCTTCGAGCATCAGCAAGGGAGCTACTTATAACTATTCGTATGATTGGACAATACCTGATGAGTTCAACCCTGACAATATGAAAGTAGTGGGATTGGTCATAGATGCATCCACAGGCGAAATCATGAATGCTGCTGAGAGCGATTATCTTACCGGACAAACAAATCTGGCTCCATTCCTGGTTTCACCTCCTGAATCCGAAGCTTATGTAAATGAATTTTATACAGATGCCATTGCCATACATGATGCTGATGATCATGAAGTTTCAGTTCAGTTTAACAATGTTCCTTCATGGATGAAAGTGACCGAATTTGCTCCCAATTATTACCGTCTGGAAGGAACACCCGACAAGGAAGGAAAAGTTACCATTGAAGTGGTCATGTCTGACCAGCATGGCAACAATACAAATACAAGTTTCACTATCAATGTTAATCCAGGATTTCCTTCTCACTGGGAAATGGTAGGTAATAGCCCGGTATCCGGTCTCAGAGCACGCCAGTCAGATATCGCTATTGGACCCGATAACACACTTTATGCCGCTTATGTAGATTATGCCAGCAATGTTATTTATGTAAAACAATATCAAAACGGTTCATGGACAAACTACGGTCCTCCCATTGGGGGAATAAATTATGATGTTTCCATAGCCGTGGATGGAAACGGTATAGTTCATGTTGCACACAACCAGATTGACAATAATATGAATATTGTTGGTCTGGTGGTCAAAAAACTGGAAAATAATAAATGGGTTCAGGTTGCCGATGTGGTACAGCAGGGCCCGAATAACTGGCCTCAATTGTATTTTGACCATCAAAACAATCCGTATGTGGCTTATACAGCAGGAAATAGCTCTTCACCCATCTATTGTTTTCTGGCCGCTATCGAAGCAGGTTATTGGTTGAATCTGGGATTTTTGATAAAAGAAAATGGTCTTTATCCTGAAGCCGTGTTTACTTCCGATGATGTACCTTATGTTATCTGGGCTGATTATAAAGATACTTTTTCAGTTTATGTTTCCAGATACAATGCCAAGGATATGCTCTGGGAAATTGTAGGTGACCAATCGCTGGGACGGACAGGCTCCTATCTTGCTCTAACCATAGATAAAAACGATAAAATCTATGCAGCTTTTGAAGATTACTATACTGGTCAGTTGAATGTATTTACATTTGACGGAAATAATTGGGTCAAAATAGGTGCCGATATACTGGGTGGTTCGGTTTATGGACGGGTGGAAGCCGCTACCGACAACAAAGGAAATCTTTACATACTTTCTCTTGAAGAAGAAAGAGGTAATCGTGTTACTGTAATGAAATACAATGGAAGTAAATGGGAGTCGGTAGGACCTCCACGATTTTCCAAAGGCAGTGCTTATTATACCGAATTGTTGATTGATAAAAACCAGATTCCCATCGCTTGCTTTACCGATGAATACTATGAGAATAAAACGGTAGTCATGAGTTATGGAAAATATACATCCGTTGAACCTGCCTTGAAATATGAAAATGAAATTACGGTTTATCCCAATCCTTCACAGGGTACTTTCTGGATAGGGGTGAATGATTACATTCAATCTCTGGAAGTTTACAACATGACCGGTCAGCTTATTTACAGCCGCCAGATAGATAAAGAAATGAACCAGGAGCTGATGCAGGTTAATCTGGATGTAAACCAGAATGGTTCTTATCTTATCAGACTTATCGGTCGTAAGCAGGTTTATACTTCAACGGTTCAAATATTGAAATAATCCGCGTCCGGATATCCATAAATGCCGGTGGAAAAAATTTTTTTCACCGGCAATTTTTATTTCAACATTTTATTATTTTTGACCAAAAAGTTAAACCAAAAAATTTAACCATATAGTTAATATAAAATTGAATACAGAGGAAAAAATCATAGAAGCAGCTCGTGAAGTATTTGCCAGAAAAGGAATGTATGGTGCCCGCATGCAGGAAATTGCTGACCTGGCAGGCATCAACAAATCTTTGCTTCATTATTATTTCAGAAACAAAGAACAGCTCTTTCTTGCTGTTTTTCAAAAAGAAGTTTCCCATTTCTTTAATAGCATAATCCCTTTGATAGATGGGCAGAGAAGTCAGGAAGAAAAACTGGAAAAAATTATTGACCAATACAGCAAATTATTTCTAAAAAACCCCTATTTGCCTCAAATGGTTTTCATGGAGTTGCAGCAAAAGCCGGAACGGGTTATCGAGATGATTTTACCTGTAGTTTCGCAGATACGGGACAAATTCAATGAGGAATACAATGAAAAAAACAAAACCTCTTCAATGGAAAATGTAAGCAATGCCAGTCTACCCGGCAATCTTGAGCTTTTGATTGACGCCTTTTCTTTGTGTATTATGCCATTTCTTGGAGCACCATTGATTGAGAAAGTATTTTTTAATGGTAACCGAAAGGCTCTGATGGGTTTTCTTAAAAACAGGCCCGAACATATCAAAAAACTTTTGATGACATATCTGAAAAATCATTAGTTATGCAATACCGCGTAATAAATTTATTGTTCCTGTTTTTCATAGCAGTTAGTAAATTGCTTTCCCAGCCTGAAGTGGGTTTGAGCACCTGTCTGGAAAGAGCGGTAAAATATTATCCCTTACATCCGTCAGGGGAATTATATCAAAAATTCCAGGATATTGAAGAAAAAAAGACGGACAATGATTGGTTACCCGATATTCGATTGGTAGGCAGAGCCTCCTGGCAATCGGATGTTACATCGGTGGATATTTCAGGGGTGCCTTTTCCGGTAGAAATTCCACAACCTGACAAAGACCAGTATAGAGCTTATCTGGAAATCAATCAGAAAATTTTTGATGCAGGTATCAGTCGTTTTATGAAAATGATGGCTGCAAAAGAAAAAGATGCCAGGCTTCTTAATCTCGAGTTGCAAGAAATGCAATTAAAAAACAGGGTTATTCAATTATTTTTTTTTTTTTTACTTATAGAGGAACAGCTGGTCATGAGCCATATCAATGACAGCATTCTCAGACAGAAAGCAAAAATTCTGGAGGTTGCTGTAACAGGTGGGGTGAAAGACAAAGCTGAACTTGACCTGATTAAACTAGAGCAAAAACATCAGGAACAGGAAGCAACAAATTTGAGAATCAGAAAAAAGTTGCTTTTGAATCAATTAAATGAAATATGTCAGGCCAGCTGGGACACCCAGACACAGTTCATTTTCGATTTAAGCCCCATGGTTGAAGAGGATACCCTCTTTAATCAAAGACCTGATATAAAACTATTCGATATTCGAAAAAAGACCATTGAACTGGCGCAGGAGCTGGAAAGAAGAAAATATTTCCCGATGGCAGGTCTTTTTGTTCAGGCAGGTTATGGGAAACCGGGGTTGAACATGTTAAGTGACCAGTTTGACCCTTATCTTGTGGGGGGAATACAATTAAACTGGCATTTATTTGATGGCAAAAATTATAAGTTAACCCGGGAGAAATTGAATGGAGAAAAAGAGCTCCTTGATATGCAAATTACCAGTGAAAGACAGAAATATAAACTTTTGCTTGATGAGCAAATTTCCCGAATCCATCAAATTCAAAACCAGATAAAAACTGATGAGGAAAAAATAAATCTACTGGAGGAAATTGAAAAAACTTATGCCCGCAAGCTGGAAAGAGGTTTAATTTCCATGCCGGTTTATCTGGATATCTGGAAAAAACTACAATTATCGCGGCTGGCTTTAAAGTCGGAATATCACCTGTTGAATCAAGCGAAAGTCGCTGCTATGTTCATTTCAGGAAAAATTTGAAAAAAAACGCTTATGAAAAATAATCTGGCAATTGTTACATGGGTTGTTTTGGCTTTAGTAAACATATCATGTCATAGACAGGATCAGGTTTCTGATGCCTATGGAAATTTTGAAGCGGAAGAAATATTTGTAATGCCTGAAGTGCAGGGTCAGGTGCTTAAAATGTTTGTTGACGAAGGTGTTATGGTTGATAAAGCACGGCTTCTTGCACTTGTGGATACTACTACTTTTTATTTAAAAAAGCTGGAACTGTTGCAAAGAATCTCACAGATAAAAAGTAACAGGGCGGAGTTAGTGGCCAATATACGGGTGATGGAAATTCAAAAGGAAAATATAAACAGGGAAAGGGAACGCCTTTTCAATTTATCCAATGAAGAGGCTGCTCCAAGACAACAATTTGAACAGCTGGACGGTGAACTTAAAGTGATAAATGCAAAAATAGAAGCTGCAAAGTTAAAACTGGACCAGATTGACAAGCAGGTAGGAGTGATGAACATCCAGCTGGCACAACTGGATAACCAGCTTAATAAATGTAAAATTACCAGCCCTGAGAAAGGCATTGTAGAACGATTGTTTGTCAGGGAAGGAGAGCTTGCTTTTCCCGGCAAACCTCTTTTAAAGCTCATTGACCCTGATATAATTTATCTGAAAGTTTATGTTTCGGGTGACATGTTGCCTTCCCTTAAAATAAACCAGGAAGTCCGGGTATTCTACGATAAAAATGAAAAAGAGAATCAGGAAGTTAAGGGTAAAATAGCATGGATTTCTTCTGAAGCTGAATTTACACCTAAAATTATTCAAACGAAAAAGGTCAGGGTGAATCAGGTTTATGCCGTTAAGATCAGGGTGGAAAATAATGGTTTCATTAAATCCGGAATGCCGGGAGAAGTACTTTTTGAATGAGTAATGCCCTTGTTAAAATAAGAGAGCTTAGTAAATCTTTTGGCCCCGTTAAAGCTGTTGACAGGCTTAGTGTGGAAATGAATAGAGGGCAGATTTTTGGAGTTCTGGGACCTGATGGTGCTGGAAAAACTTCTTTGTTTCGGTTGATTGCTTCCCTGTATAAACCCGACAGTGGAGAGCTGGAAGTTCTGGGTCTTGACCCTGTTAAAGATTATAAGAAACTTAGACCGCTTTTAGGTTATATGCCCGGAGAATTTGCTCTTTATCAGGATTTAAGTGTGGAGGAAAATCTTCGCTTTTTTGCCTCGTTGTTTCATGTTAATCTGGAGCAAAACTATTACCTCATTGAATCGATTTTCAAATCACTTGAACCTTTCAAAAAAAGATTAGTTAGAAATTTATCGGGAGGCATGAAACAAAAACTGGCACTTTCTTGTGCCCTTATTCATGAACCTCAATTATTAATTCTCGATGAACCTACCACGGGAGTAGATGCAGTTTCCAGGGTGGAATTCTGGAACAATCTGAAAGCATTGAAAGAAAAGGGATTGACCATCATTGTTTCTACATCATACATGGATGAAGCCACACGCTGTGATAAAGTAATGTTTATGCAAAACGGGAAAAAGCTGGCTCTGGGTAGCCCGGATGATTTAATTAACAATTTTGATTTACCTGTATTTTCGATTTATACGGATAAACGGGTTCAGGTTACAAAAGCTTTGAGGCATCCGGATTTTCAGGGAGAAATCAATCGTTTTGGAGCTACCCTCCATTATATTCCTTTTAATAAATCGCTAAGCATGGAGCAGCTCATGAATTACCTGATTGAGTTTGACCCTCATATTAATATTGAAAAAAGCCAGCCCATGATGGAGGATATTTTTCTCTGGTCCATGAAATCTGTGGTGAATGAATAACGAAGTTATCATATCGGTTAAAAATCTTGTGAAAAAGTTTGGGCATTTTACAGCCAATGATAATATATCCTTTGAAGTTCATAAAGGTGAAATTTTCGGATTGCTGGGGGCAAATGGTGCAGGAAAAACTACAGCTATCAGAATTTTATGCGGATTACTGATGCCTACTTCCGGAGAACTTCGTGTTGCTGGTTACGATGTGTACAGGGAACGGGAGAAAATTAAACGGGTTATCGGATATATGAGTCAGAAATTCAGCTTGTACAACAATCTGACGGTAGAAGAAAATATCCGTTTTTTTGGAGGCATTTATGGTCTGAAGCCAGGGGAAATCAAAAAGAGGATGGATGAGATGCTGGATAGACTCGATTTCCACCATTCCATTAAAAAGCCTATATCGACCTTGCCTCTGGGCTGGAAACAAAAACTTGCTTTATCCATTGCCATTATGCACCGCCCGGCCATTGTTTTTCTGGATGAACCCACCAGTGGTGTTGACCCAATTGCCCGCAGACAGTTCTGGGATTTGATTTACCAGAAAGAAGAAAAAGGACTTACTGTTATGGTTACCACACATTATATGGACGAAGCAGAATATTGCGAAAGATTATGTATTTTGAACGAAGGCCGTGTTTCTGCTTATGGTTCTCCGGCTGAAATTCGACAAAAATATGGTGCTGATTCCATCGAAGATGTTTTTGTTCAAATTGTTTCAAAAACGGTATGAAAAAGTTCCGGAGTTTTGTTATTAAAGAATTTCTGCATATAGTCCGCGATTTCAGGACTCTATTGGTTTTATTTGGTATTCCGGTGGTTCAGCTTTTTGTTTTTGGCTATGTAGTTACCAATGAAATAAAAAATTCCCCTGTTGCCATACTGGATATGTCCAAAGACAGTCATACCCGCAGAATTATAGATAAGCTTTCAGCTTCCGGTTATTTTATCATTCATGCATTTCTGGATTCGGAGAAAGAGATTGAAAAAATATTCAAAAAAGGCAAAATCAGAGAAGTTATCGTAT
>CAYNBC010000003.1:7429-13308 GCA_964395255.1 uncultured Sphingobacteriales bacterium
GTATTTGAACCACGATTCGAAGAAAAACTGATTCGTCAGAATAAAGCACAAATTCATCTCATAGCAGATGCTTCTGATGCCAATTCAGCCAATATGATTGTCAATTATACTTCGGCTGTTATTCTGGATTATTTAAAACAAATGAATAATGCCTCTCAGGTTTCCTTTTTCGTGGATTTACGTCCCAGGCTGATGTTCAACCCTGAATTGAAAAGTGTTTTTATGTTTGTTCCGGGAACGATGGCTCTTATTCTGATGCTTATTTCAGCCATGATGACATCCATAGCCATTGTACGGGAAAAGGAAATAGGAACTATGGAAGTTTTACTCCTTTCTCCATTAAAACCTTATCAGATAGTTTCAGGTAAAGTAATTCCGTATATCGCTCTTGCTTTTATCGATGCCATTGCCATCATTCTTATCGGCATTTTTGTATTTCAAATGCCGGTCAAAGGCAGCATGCTATTACTTTTATTCGAAGCCCTGTTGTATATTATTGTAGGATTATCCCTGGGCATATTTATTTCTACCGTTGCCAGTTCCCAGCAAGCTGCCATGTTTGCCTCATTAATTGCCCTGCTGCTACCTTCGCTGTTGCTTTCGGGTTTTATATTCCCTATTGAAAACATGCCTCTTATTTTACAATGGCTATCGGCTATTATGCCGCCCAAATATTTTATTATCATTTTAAAAGGAATTATGTTCAAGGGCCTTGGATTGGAAGTTTTATGGAAACCCACTTTATTTCTCCTGGGCCTTGCCTTGTTCTTTATACTCTTGAGTGTCAAACGGTTTAAAATCAGGTTGGATTGAGGACAATACTGGTGATATTGAGAAAAGAATTTATTCAGATTTTCAGAGACAAATCCCTGTTACCCATTTTATTTGTGGCACCTTTATTACAGCTTTTAATCCTTGTAAATGCCGCTACTTTTGAAATGAAAAATATCAACATGATAATTGTTGACCATGACATGAGCCAGACTTCGAGAGATTTAATATCCTCGTTCCAGGCATCACCCTTTTACAACCTGAAAAAATTCACATTTTCTATCAAAGAGGCTGAAAATGAAGTTACACGGGGCAATGCAGATGTGATTTTGCATATCAGGAGTGGTTTTGAGAAAAATTTGCTGAAATACGGCAGAGGTGAGGTCCAGCTTAAAGTGGATGCGGTCAATGCTACCAAAGCCAAACTTGCCATGGCTTATACCTCACAAATCATCCAGGATTTCAACAAGGAACTCACCCTAAAATTTCAAAAGTTTACAGGGCTTAAACCTTTCAAAAGTATCGAGCTCATTCCCGCCTATTGGTACAACCCTGACATGAATTATAAAATTTTTATGTTGCCGGGTATTCTGGTCATTCTTGTAACTGCCATAGGGAGTATTCTGACGGCCATTAACCTGGTGAGAGAAAAAGAAATGGGAACCATTGAACAAATCAATGTTACGCCCATTAAAAAAATTCACTTTATTACTGGCAAGTTGATACCATTCTGGGTGATAGCATTGGTTGAGCTGGCTTTCGGACTTTTACTGGGTTGGTTGTTGTATGGCGTTCCTGTCAGGGGTAGTTTAGGGGTTTTGTTTGGCTTTGCTTCTGTTTATTTGTTTGTTGTATTGAGTTTTGGATTGTTGATATCAACTTTTTCATCCAACCAGCAACAAGTCATGTTTGTTGCTTTCTTTTTTATGTTACTTTTTATTCTTACCAGTGGCATTTTCACACCTGTTGAAAGCATGCCTGAGTGGGCTATTAAAGGAAACATTATCAATCCCGTGGCTTATTTTATGAAAGCCAATAGAATGATTATGCTTAAAGGTTCAGGATTTTGGGATGTCAGTAAGGAATTTTTCAGCCTGCTGATATATGGCATACTTGCCATGTCGGCTGCGGTCTGGCGTTATCGTAAAGTTTCTTAATCCATGCTGTGATTTTTCTTATTTTATTAACTTTACAGAAAAAATATTATGAGAAAATATTTGCTCTTACTGTGCGGCTTATGCCTTGGTTTTCAATTGTTCAGTCAAAAGATTGTGGTAACAGATCCACAAAAGAGAAATGCAATATTGGAAGAATATACGGGTATTCATTGCGGGTGGTGTCCCGAAGGCCACAGAATATCCGAAGCATTGCAGGCGGAATATGCAGGTCGGTTTTTAGCCATTAATATACATCAGGGTGGCTTTGCAGTGCCCGATACCAGCAAAGGCGAACCTGATTTCCGCACATCCTTTGGCGATGCACTGGCACAACAGGCAGGTGTTCAGGGGTATCCAACAGGGACTATAAACAGAATGATATTCCCTGAAATTGACCCCGAAAGGATGGCGTTAAGCCGTAATGTATGGCGAACCGCTGCTTTGCAGGTCATGGACATGTTTTCACCGGTGAATGTAGGAATACGCACTTCTTTTGATTCGGTAAGCAGGCAATTGACCGTGGAGGCTGAAATTTATTATACCGGAGAGCCGGGAAGTACCACCAACTATTTAAATATTGCTTTACTGGAAAGCCATGTTGTTGGTTATCAGTCTGATTATGTTCAGGGCAACCATCAGGATTATGACCATAAAAATATTTTACGGACTCTGATTACCGGACAGTGGGGCGATACCATCCTGAATGCTTACCCGGGCTATTACTGGACTAAAACATATACATTTCAGGTACCTTCCGAATGGAACATTCACAATTGTGATGTAGTTGCTTTCGTTACGCGCAGTCATAGTGAAATATTCACGGGAGTAAAAGCTCCTGCTGTTTCCGGACTCAACACCGGTAAAGGCGAAGTTTATATTGGTGAGTTTAATACTCCTCAGCCTGAGATTGTCCAGGTTAAGGCATCCGAAATGGCTCAATTCGATTTTTCGCTTATCAGCCGCTTAAATGGAAATGAAGAATTTAATCTCGAATTGACCAGCGATGCTCCTCAGGATTGGACTTACAGTTATATCATTCAGGGCAAAGAGTACACAGGTAAAACTTCCATTACTTTGAATGGGAACACCAACGAGCAGGTGTCCATCCATGTTACTGCCGGAAATTCACCGGCATGGGCTTCGTTTACACTCAGTATGGAAGCCCAAAAATATCCTGGAAACAAAAAAACCATAACTGTCTATGTCATTTCGGGAGTTACCGATTTAATTGTCAACAATGCTGCCCCATGGGGTGATGGTAGTGATACCAATGCTTCGGTATTCCAATCCTATTTTGAGGATGGGTTGACATATGCAGGAAATCAATCTTATGCTGTGATTTCATCAGATATTTTACTCAAAGCATATTCATCCCAGGCTGTTGAAGGAATTGATAATATTTATTACAATGTTGGCTGGTCGTTCCCATCCATGAATGATGAGCTGGTTGCCTATTTTGAAAATGTACTGAAAAAGGGAGGACATTTGATGATTTCGGGTCAGGATATTGGCTGGGACAACTGGGATGCTAATGGTTATGGAACAGAAATTACCAAAAACTTTATCATCAATTACATGCATGCTTCCTATGTGGATGATGGCAATACTTCCAATAACCAGTTAACCCCGGCAGGAGAGGAGTTATTCCGGAACCTGTCGTCTTCACCTATTGTCAATCGTTACGGTAAAAACCAGGACGGAACTCCCTTCATGTACCCCGATCAGCTCAGAGTAGAAGATGGCGGTCTGGCAGCATTTTATTATAATGGAAACAAAAATAAAGTAGCAGCCGTAAGGAGCATAGGATTTGACTACAAAACTTTTTATCTGGGTGTAAGCCTTGAAATGATTGAAGATGCCAGCGTCAGGAATGAAATCATGAAGATAGTTCATGACTGGTTTCACGGTATCATTAAAACGGGTACTTTTGATGATTTGAAGGCTAATTCGTTGGTTCTGTTTCCCAATCCTGCTGCAGAATTTATTTATGTCAAAGCCCTTAATGAAAAAGGTCAACTATACCTTTATAACACGCTGGGTACTTTGGTCAGGAGCATTCCGTTAAAACCTGGTTTGAACCGTGTTTCTGTAACAGATCTGGAGAGGGGTGTATATTTTTACCGCCTTAACAGCCAGGAAGAAACCCAATCCGGAACTCTGATGATGTACTAAATTTTAAATTTTTGATATTCCAGCTGGAAAATAGAAAGTACTCTTCAAAGGTGAATGGGTGGTTTTAAAATTTGCCGGACACAAGAAACGAACGAATTGTACGGTATTGCGGGCTGTTAACTTCAAGTATGTATAAACCGGGATTCAATCCTGTAACAGGTAGTTGATTGATTCCTGTTTTTAACTGACCAGACATAAATTCTTTACCCAGGGCATTACATATTCTGTAATTAAAATTGCCTGACAGGTTATCCAGAACCACATTCAGATATGAGCTGGCGGGGATGGGATAAACCATTATTTTTATGCCATCTCCAGACTCAAGAACTGAAGATAATGTTGCATAATAGGGGTCTGACTTACCAATGCACTGGTCCTGATTTGTAACTTCAACAGAATAATAAGCGGATTGGTGAATTGTATAGGTCCGGGAATTGGCACCCGGTATTTTTGAATCATTGATGTACCACTGGTAAGCAATACCTTCGGTAGCTGTTAAGGTATTGCCACTCTGGGTTATGGTTGGTTTAAATCCTTTACACTCCTTAATCATACGGATTATGTGATTATCTTTATCACTTATCATTAATTCTCCATTGGATAGGGCAATAATATTGGATGGATTATAAAATAAAGCAACTTCGGCAAGACCATCCTGAAATCCGTAAACATTTAAATTCTCGGGTCCGGCATAAGTAGATAAATTCTGACCATCATAGGTCAAAATCCTGTGCTGGTCTATGATATAAAATATTCCATTCACAATGGTTAAATCAACGGGTGTCCATAATCCTTCTACAACAGTGGATACTGTACCGTGGGAAATTTTTCGAATTCTGGAATTCAATTTGTCAGCCACATAAATATCATTACCGTCAACAAACAATCCTGTCGGGGTATTGAATTGAGCTGTAAGGGCATTACCATCGGAATATCCGGGACTTCCGGGAACACCGGCAATGGTTGTAACATTTCCTTGAGGGTCTATTTGACGAATGCAATGATTATTTCTGTCGGCTACATAAATATACCCATTATTGTCAATGGCAAGGTCTGATGGTCCATTAAACTGAGCTTTTGTAGCAGGTCCATCGGCATAGCCCGGTTGAGCGGTGTAGTAATCACCGGAAACACCATGTTTACCGGCAAATACGACCACATTCTGTGGGTTTCCTGCTGAAGTAAAAGGATCAATTTTACGAATTACATGATTGTCGTAGTCAGCGACATAGACTTCATCATTGGGTCCAACTACCAGACCTCTGGGAGCATTAAAACGGGATACAATACCTGTCCCGTCCCGGAAACTGGCCTGACCTGCACCACCAACTCGGATTTGTAATTTTTCGTCATCAGCATAAATAATGGAAATGACATGATTGCCACTTTCAGCTATGTATAGATTTCCTTTGCTATCATATGCTATTCCGTAAGGCTGGTACAATTTTGCATCGGTACGGTAAACAGCCGTTTTAGCGCTACCCGGAGTTTGCGGCTTCCCAGCATAAGTTATAACTGTTTGGGCCTGCACACATAGGCTTAGGATATTCAAAACAAGTAGTTTTAAAATAATTCTCATAACCTTAGTATTTTCATAATTCCTTTAACAAAAATCATAAATTTTTTTCGAATTGCATATTCAGAACAATTCCGGCTTTTTATTTTTGGCATTTTGTCTAATAATAAGAATTGAATTTTCATTTTTGGAAGATTTATTAAATCCTGGATTTTCATGATATCTTGTAAATGCTGAGAATGTTTGATTTGGCGGGCTATTGC
>CAYNBC010000003.1:13318-24036 GCA_964395255.1 uncultured Sphingobacteriales bacterium
ACGTATCGGGTATTGAATTATTTATTAATTTTGTGTATAATAACGTTTGGAACGGGGCAGATTTGATTTGTAAATTAGTATTCGATAAACTGTCCATTATTTAAAGATTATGAAAAAGATAGAAAAATTATTAACCAAAACCTATTTGGCCAGGTTTGTTTTTATATTATCAATCCTTTTAGGTTTTAGTCAATATTCACTGGCCACTCATGAAGTTGTAACAAATACGAATAATAGCGGTAGCGGCTCATTAAGACAGGCTATTTTAAACGCAAACAGCAATTCAGATGTGGATAGCATTATATTCCGCATTCCGCTATCAGATTCGGGTTATGATACTGCAAGAGGAGTGTTTCAAATAGTGATTACTGGTTCGGCTTTACCGGCCATTACATCACCATACCTTGTTGTTGATGGGACTACACAAGCTGATTTTACAGGCAACACAAATAATGTATTGCTGGGTCCGGGAGGACATGTTGGTGTTGATGAATGGAACCTTCCCAAAGTAAACGGTCCTGAGATTGAGATAGTTGATGGAGGAAATTTCAGTACAGGACTTATTATTCAGGCTGAAGGTGTTAAAATTAAAGGATTGGCAATTTACGGATTTGGAAACGGCTTTTCCTACAATGCCGATGCAAATATTTTAGTAAAAGAAAATTACCGTTACTTCGTTATTGAGGATTGTGTGCTGGGTGTTCCCGCCCATTCCCTTACCAAACCTTCTTCCACTTATCTGACGGGTGGTAACAATATATCCGCAAGCTATGAAGCCAACCAGGGTACCATTCGAAACAACATCATTGCATATGCTAAAATGGCCAATGTTTTATTGTATAATCCTGATTCTACCTATGTATATGGAAATACCATTATCAATGACTATTCAGCCAATTACAGCTGGGGCAAAGGAATATTGATAACCTGTGGCGAATACCAATTTATTACAGGTAACTTAATTGCAGGCCATCCTGCCGAAGGTATTGACATGTGGTATCAAACCAAAAACGACAGCATTTGCAACAACACCATCAGAGACAATGGAAAAAGAAAAATATATACTTCAGGCGTTCGTTTCTTTGATGCTGATTATTCTGTTGTCTGCAGAAATAAAATTTATAATAATTATGGTGCTGGAGTCCTGGTTACTTCCAATGCCTATCATATAACCATCTCACAAAACTCTATTTATAATAATGGTTGTGTTCTGGCTGCTGATAATACTTCTGCCAGCGGGCAGCTAGGTATAGACTTGCTTAATTCCAACAATCTGGTAAAAACGGGTAGCTCACCTTTTTATACCATCAATGACAGTGCTGATTGGGATGTGGGTGGTAATACTTTACTGAATTTCCCTGTTCTGGAAACAGCTAAAATCGATACTGCCACTCAGGAATTAATCATTACCGGTTTTGCAAGGCCGGGTTCCAAAATTGAATTGTTCATTGCCGATAAATGTTCCAATGCTCTGTTTCCTCAGGGAAAAACTTATCTGACTACTTTATATGAAGGTTCTTCTGATGACCTGGATACCACAGTAGATTATTATTGCGATTGTGTGGTTAATGGCGTTAACCAGGGCACCGATAAAACAAATCGATTTAAGTTTAAAATACCTTTACCTTCGGGCGTAAGTGATGGCACTTTGCTCACTGCTACGGCCACCCTGGAAAGAAATACTTCGGAATTTAGTGGAGCCGTTACTGTGGGAACTGCTCATCAGCCCATATTACCCATGCTTTATTGTGTCATTGACAATGGCGATAGTACTCTGACAGCTGTTTACAGTTATTGTAATAAAAACAATGATACGATTACCATACCTGTAGGTCCTGAAAACATGATGATAAATGCACCATACAACAGTGGCCAGCCCACTGTATTTTATCCGGGTACGCATCATGATGTATTCAGGGTTACCTTCAGCGGTTCAAGCATTACCTGGAAGCTAACCGGAAACACAATCACAACCTATAAAAACTCATTCCGGTGCAAAGCCGACATTGAAGTAACAAAAACAGTCGATAGCCCTGTTGTTAATAAGGGTGATACTGTAACGTTCACTATTACGGTGAAAAATCTAAGCAATTGGGTTCCTGAACATAATTTAATGATTCTGGATACTCTGGGTGATAGTTTAACCTATTTGTCCTATACGGCTTCCACAGGTATTTATGATAGCTCCACAGGAATATGGACTATACCTTTCCTGAATTACGGTCAAACTGCTACTTTGACAATAAAAGCCATTGTTCTGGGTAATTCAGACAATTGTGCTTATATGATTTACAATTCACAAATGGATAATGTGGGGAGCAACAACAGTTCCTGCGTATCGGTTTGCGCCTGCAAATCCTCCGGAGGTAACGATGGTGGATTGGAAAGCAATGGTTCTATGGCTGGAAAACTGGCAATACGTGGCTTTAAGCGGTATAAAAACAATACCGTCAATAAGTATAATTCTTCCCGCAAACTTGTACCATTTACTCAGGAAGCAGTCAAAGCCGGATTGGTATCTGCCGCTTCCCTGTTAAGGAACAAAACAGAACTGATTGATTTTATACCCGAAACAGGACCAGAAGGTGCTAAAGCATATATTACAACACCTGCCGATTTGCTGGGTATCACCAATGCCATTGAAATATTTTCCGTAGACTACTTTGACGAAGAAGATAACCGTCTTTCTGCTATTTATGCCGTGGCTACCCAACCCGAAACCGTGTATGAACATACCAAACTTGTTTGTGATAGAGTCAATGCTTCTTCATTGGAAGCTGTAGAGTACATTTATGTATATGGTGTACCTTTCATTATGGCCAAACTTGTTCATCCGAATGGTGAATTGGATTATGCAGTAAGCTTTATTGCTACACGTGAAAATGGAATGTTTACCATTGATTCACGCTGGTATAATGAAGAATATGAGCCCAAAGGAACCGATAATGTATATAACTTCCAGATATGGTCGGTATCACCTAAATATACCAGACAACTTCTGGCTGATGTTATTGATTTGATAGGTCAAAAAGATGATATCTTTTATAAAAATGCTTATCCTCCTGCCATACCAAGCCTTTATGTGAAAAACGGTTACTACGCTAATGGTAAGCTTCATTTGAATATTGTAAATAATGCCCATGCCACCAAAGTAGTATTTCATGGTAATTATGCCAGGGTAGAAGATGGAGAAAGAACTATTTTCGATACGGAGCTTTTTATAGATTCCTCACTTGTCGAGCAAACCATTGAGCTGCCTATTGGACATATTTTCGATGTAGGCTTTTCGGTTCGAAATGATGCCATGGGTGGAATAGATGTACTTTATTTTGCCGATGGCCCATGGGGTGTAGACTTCGAGCAAAACGGAGCTACTCTTTCAAAATTTGAAGTATATCCCCAGAAACCTTATGTCGAGGAAGCCGGAAAATTTGTTCTGGAAAGAAATGCTTTTGCTGAAGGTACTGTTAAAGATTATTTCTCACTGTTCCGTGTGATAAGAGTAAGTTATGAACCGGTAGATCTTACGGCTTATCCTTATTTGAAATTTACAGCCAGCGGTAAAGGAACTCTGGAAGTTATTCTGGCCAAGAAAAGCATTAAAACATGGTATGAACAACCAAGACGCCTTCTGATTTTGCCCGATAAACCCACAACTTTTAATTTAAAAATTGAAGATTTTGCCAATAAAGATGGAAAAACCGGATTTAAGGCTAATGACATTACCGTAGTTGTTTTCAATGTCCTGGGCAATAACAACGACTTCCAGCCTTTCCAGCTTTCTATTTCTGATGTCCGTTTTCATGATGGAACAACTGATATTAAGGAAGACTTAATAGCAGAAAAAAGTTCCGGTCTGGATGTTTATCCCAATCCCTTTACACAAACAGCTACCATTCGATATCATATCGAAAAAGCCGGCCATTATGAACTGAAAATACTGAGCATGGAAGGGAAGGAAATTGCGATTGTGGATAAAGGCAATGCTCAACCGGGAACTTATCAGGTGAATTTTGACGCATCCGGAATCCCGGGTGGTCTGTATTTCTGTGTATTAAGTACTTCCTCTGCCAAACCCGTCATTCAAAAAATGATACTTATTAAGTAATAGGTTTACATTTTAACATTTTATAACCGGCTCCGGCCGGTTTTTTTTCATTTATTACACTCTGTATCAAAACACTTATGTAATTTTGCATTTTTAGACTGAATTTAATTTTAAAAAACAATGAACGTAGTTGAAAAAGAAAAGGTAGTATCTGTTGCTTATCAGTTGTTTAACAACACAACCGGGGAACTGGTTGAAGAAGTAAATTCAAATAACCCGTTAACTTTTATTTTCGGAACAGGACAACTGTTAAATGAATTTGAAAACAATCTCGAAGGTTTGAGGGAAGGAGATGAATTTGAGTTTGTTATTAATCACAAAAACGCATACGGAGAAGTAAATCCTCAGGCCATTACTGAACTAGATAAGAATATTTTCATGGTAAATGGCCAGCTTATGGAAGATATTTTATTTGTGGGTAATGTGATTCCCATGAGAGATAGTCAGGGGCACAGGCTGGATGGCAAAGTGTTGGAAATCAAAGATAAGTCTGTTGTTATGGATTTCAACCACCCCATGGCAGGTGTGGATTTAAATTTTAAAGGTTCTGTTGTTTCCGTCCGTGAAGCTACGGAAGAAGAATTGAAAAACGGACTTCAGGCACCATCATGTGGATGCGGTGAAGCAGGTTGCGAATCAGAAGACTGCGGAGACGGTGGCCAATCCTGCAATTGCTGATTAGACTTCCCTTATTGATGCAAATCCTGGATATTTAAGTTTTTCCGGGCTGATTGTGCAGGAAGCCAGGTGGAAATGATACCTATTATGATTACTGTGATAAAAACAAAAAGTATATCCTGACCTTCCAGGGCTACCGGATATGCATCTACGATAAAGGTATGTTCGGGACCACTCAACCTGACAAAGCCGAATTTCATCTGAAGCCAGCTTACAAATACTCCAAGCACTAACCCGATAATAGCACTGCTGAAAGACAATAGCATACCTTCAAGAACGAAAATATTTCTTATTAAGCGTGAATCTGCTCCGAGACAACTCAACACCATCATGTCCTTTTTCTTTTCATAGGACAGCATCAAAAGAGACCCTATCAGATTAAAGGCTGCTATCAAAATGATAAAGGCAAGTATGAGGAATGAAAATAATTTTTCCATCCGGACTATCCTGTAAAATGAAGCATGTTGCTGGTTTTTGTTAAGTATTTTGTAGTCATTTCCAAGAATAGAGGCTATTTGTTGCTGGATTTCATTAAGCTCTTTGTCATCTTTTAATTCAATTTCGATGGATGTATAAGATGAAGGCCGACCTGTTAGTTCCCTCATAAAATCCAGAGGTACCAGCACAAATTTTTTGTCATAATCTTCCTGAATGGTAAATAGCCCTGAAACCACCAGTGCTTTTTGATGAAACGCCCTTCCGGGATTGAGAAAAATGTTTTTAACTTTTGTATTGGGATAATACATTTTAAGGAAATGTTCTGCATCGTAGAGGTTGATTTCCAGCTTAGACGCAATGCCAACCCCAGCAATGGCCATGGGATAACCATTTTGGACCAGCATGGCTTTTCCGAGAACAATCTGGGTATCCAGCCGCTTGGCTTCCAGAAATTCGGGTTTTATGCCTCGTGCCCGGGCAATGAGCTGCTTTTTCTTGTATTCTAAAAGTACATTTTCTTCGATGACCGGTGATATGGTCCGGATGGTGGAAAGATGAACAATTTTTTCCCATTTTTCAGGGGGTAACTCGAAATATTTGCCTGTTGCAGGGATGATTATTAAATCCGGATCAAAAGTATTATACAGTGAAACAATCAGATTTTCAAGTCCATTAAAAACCGAAAGAACAATAATCAAAGCTGCTGTACATACGATAATCCCCAGCTGGGATACCCGTGCTATCCAGTGAATTACATGATTAACCTCTTTTGAATAAAAATAACGCCATGCAAACCAGAACGGTAACTTCATTTTCAGGTCGTGCTTTTTTGAGCCAGGACTAACAATCCTGTACCCGTTTTGTTTCTGGAAACAGTGTCAAAATAATTTAAAATCAAACAGAAAGGAACAACAGGTATCCAGTAAATAACTAACAACAAAAGAAAGAATTTGCTTTTATTTAACAGGGTAATAGGTATTTTCATAAGCAATTTCCATGATAATTGTCCAGCCTTCCCGTAAGTATATCTTATTTGTATTTTATCGAAACCTGCATTCTGAAGTTTCTGCTTCATTTCATCAACACCATAACCATCTCTCACATGTTCATCAATAAAAGAAGAATCACTGTCATGGTCATGTACATCGGAGCCTCCCTGATCGGATGGTGTGGAAACAATCAAGTATCCGTTATCTTTCAATGATTCAAAGAAGTTTTTAAATACTTTTTCATCTTCAAGTATATGCTCCATTACATCTACGGAGAGAATCAGGTCGTATTGACCGGGTCTTTTAAAGGTGGTCAGGTCAGCAGTGAGAAATTCAGTTCTGTCTTGTAAGCCTGTTTGTTTGAAAAATTCTGATGCTTTTAGGATATGTGCTTCCTGAATATCCACGCCTGTCAGAAATGAGTTTTTAAAAAGTTTACTCATATAATAGGAATATTGCCCAAATCCACATCCCGCATCAAGAATATGGAGGGTGCTGTTTTTTTGTTTTGCAATTTGCTTTAACAGACGATGCACATGCCAGGTTCTGAGAAGATAGATATCAAGAAGCTTGAAAAATATCTTTTTTAGCCAGGGACTTTGTGAAATCCATGTATCAATCTTGTTTTTTATAGGTTCGTATTTCATAGTTTTCTTTTAGAAGCTATTCATTATCTCCGGGTTGTGCAGGTTTGTTTTTATTTTTGTTTTTCAGTTCGTTGAAAAGGCGCTCCATTTTCTGGGCATAATCAAGCGAATCGTCATAAAAGAAAGCAAGTTCGGGAATTTTACGAACCTGGTGACGAATATGAGAAGCCAGCCATTTTCTGATTTCTGATTTATGTTCATTGATGGCCTCCATCATGGCATTATTATCACTAACATTGATAAAAGTCAGATAAACTTTTGCCAGGCTTAAATCAGGTGACATTATCACCCGCGATATGTTGATGATGGCATCACCAAACAGTTTTTTACCTTCAAATAAAAATATAGTAGCTAATTCCCTGTGAATCATTTTGCTTATCCGTTCCTGTCTTCTTGATGGCATGGTATCGAGTTTTTTGGTTGAAAAAACAAATTTCCTATATTTTATCCTTTTACTGAAATATTAAATCAGCCATCTCGATTTCATTAAATTTGCGGGGTGAAAACTTTTCTCAGGATATTATCCTATGTCAAGCCCTACTGGTTAAGGGTAATACTGCATATGATTTTTATGCTGGCGGCTATCAGCCTGGTGGCTTCGAGCATTGCCTTTCTGGATACACTGGTCAAATTACTTTTTTCTTCCGACAATGTTCAAAGCATTGCCAAGGTTAAGGAAAGCCCTTTTGACTTTTTGAAAGTTTTTAACAATTTTATTATTCATGTGGTTGAAACCCAGGGCCGCAAAACGGCTCTTGCCTATTCCATTGCAATGATTGTGGGAATGAATGTTACGGGAAACTTTTTAAAGTTTCTTGCCCAGTATTTTATGAATTTTATCAGAACCCGGGTCATTGAAGACATCAGAAAAGAAAGTTTTTTTAAAATTTCGAAATTGCAGATTGCCTATTTCGATGGTGAAAGAAAAGGTGATATTGTTACCCGTCTTACAGGTGATTTGACCAATATTGAAACTTCAGTGGTGGTTACACTCGAATCTCTAATCCGTGACCCTGTTTCTATTGTGATATTTTTGATTTTGATGATAAAAGCTTCGCTGGAATTGACACTGGTCATTTTTATCCTGCTTCCTTTGATTGCCATTTTAATAAGTGTAATTGGCCGTTCCCTGCGCAAAGATTCCTTCAAAACCCAGGAAAAACTTTCATGGATGACCAGTATTATTGATGAATTCGCTTCCGGATTGAGGGTTATTAAAGCATTTAATGCTGAAGATTATATCAATCATGTTTTCAGTAAATACAATTCGGGATATAGCAGGCTGTCGAGAAAAATCCAGAATAAACAGCGCAGTATTCCTTTAATCAGCGAATCGCTGGGAGTAATAACCATGGGAATTTTTCTATATATTGGAGGGCAACTCGTTTTTAACGGTAAAATTCAGGAATCTCTAATTCTAACTTTTGTTTTTTTCTTTCAACAGATCATGCAACCTGCCAGGAACCTTTTTAATTCCTATGGAAATATTATGAAAGGTATAGCTTCGGGTGAACGGTTATTTAAATTAACGGATTCAAGGGTTACAATTAAAGATATTCCGGAAGCTATTCCTGTAAGAGAGTTCAGGAATTCCATTGAATACAGGAATGTATGGTTTGCATACAATACGGAGTGGGTTTTAAAAGATATCAATCTGGAAATTAAAAAGGGTCAGGTTGTCGCTGTTGTGGGTAAGTCTGGTTCCGGAAAAACAACCCTTGTAGAGCTTTTGATGCGCTTTTATGATGTGGTAAAAGGAGGTATTTATCTGGATGGTGTGGATATCCGGCAGTTGAGGCTGAAAGATTTACGCTCACTGATGGCTATTGTTACGCAGGAACCCATTTTGTTTAATGACACCATTTACAACAATATCACTTTTGGTTCTCCTGATGCAAGCGAGGAAAAAGTTATTGAGGCTGCCCGGGCTGCCTATGCCCATGATTTTATTATGGCTACAGAAAATGGCTACAATACCGTCATAGGAGACAGGGGTACTTTGCTTTCAGGCGGGCAACGGCAACGCTTAAGTATAGCCCGTGCCATTTTGAGAAATCCTCAAATCCTTATTCTCGATGAAGCCACATCCTCTCTTGATACGGCTTCTGAAAGAATGGTGCAGGAAGCTATGGAAAAATTAATGAAAAACCGTACAAGCATTGTTGTAGCTCATCGTTTGAGCACCATTCAGAATGCCGATAAAATTATTGTTCTTGATGAAGGAACACTGGTTGAAGAAGGAACTCATCTGGAACTGATTGAAAAAAACGGTTTGTACACCCAATTATATCAATTACAGCAACTAAGTTCTTCTATCAAATCTGCTTAATTTTCCGGCTTTATTGTATTTGCTATACCTTTGCTGAAACAAATACAAAAAACACATATTATGAAAAGAGATAAAGAAGTATTTGATATTATTCAGAAGGAGGTTGAAAGGCAAACAACGGGCATCGAACTTATTGCCTCCGAGAATTTTGTTAGTTCACAGGTTCTTGAAGCTATGGGGTCGGTTATGACCAACAAATATGCTGAAGGTTATCCCGGTAAGCGGTATTATGGCGGTTGTCAGTATGTTGATATGACCGAACAACTGGCCATTGACAGGGCTAAAGAACTATTTGGTGCAGAGTGGGTCAATGTTCAGCCTCATTCCGGGGCACAGGCCAACATGGCGGTGTTTCTGGCTTGCTTGCAGCCGGGTGATACTTTTATGGGTCTTGATCTTGCCCATGGAGGACATCTTTCGCATGGTTCACCGGTGAATTCATCAGGTATTCTTTATAATCCGGTAGCATATCATGTCAATGAAGAAACAGGAACAGTAGACTATGATGAAATGGAAGTTCTTGCCAGAGAGCACAAACCCAAACTGATTATTGCAGGTGCTTCTGCTTATTCAAGAGACTGGGATTATAAACGCATGCGTGAAATTGCCGATCAGGTAGGTGCTTTCTTAATGGCAGATATCGCTCATCCTGCAGGTTTAATTGCCAAAAAGCTCTTGAATGATCCGCTGGAATACTGCCACTTTGTAACCACAACCACACATAAAACACTCCGTGGGCCCAGGGGGGGTATGATTATGATGGGAAAAGATTTTGATAATCCCTGGGGAAAAACCACGCCCAAAGGTATTATCAGGAAAATGTCATCCATAATAGATTCTGCTGTATTTCCAGGTGTACAGGGTGGTCCTCTGGAACATGTCATTGCTGCTAAGGCAGTTGCATTCGGAGAAGCCCTTTCGGACGAATTTACCGATTATATAAAGCAGGTGAAAAAGAATGCACAGGTTATGGCTCAGGCATTTATTGACAAAGGCTATAAGGTTATTTCTGGAGGTACAGACAATCACCTGATGCTGATTGACCTCAGGACAAAATTTCCCGATATTTCAGGCCGTAAGGTTGAAAACGCACTGGTAAAAGCCGATATTACGGTTAATAAAAATATGGTTCCTTTTGATACCCGTTCTCCGTTTCAAGCTTCAGGAATCAGAGTGGGTACACCTGCTATTACAACCCGTGGCCTTAAAGAGGAGCACATGGCTCCCATTGTTGATATGATTGACGAGGTGATTAGTAACATTGAAAACGAAGAAATAATCTCCGATGTCAAGAACAGGGTCAATGAAATGATGAAAGCTTTTCCGCTGTTTGCGTATTAATCTTAGCCAACGAATTGATCCGTTGGCAAAGCCATTTGGAAAAACAAAAGCCGCTTAAACGAAATAATAATTAATACTTCTTTCCACATTGATCCAACTAAATAAGGATATGCATTAAAGGCAATAGCGGATAAATAAAAATCCATCATACATAGCCAATGAATTAATCCATTGGCTATGTATATGTT
>CAYNBC010000004.1:0-5482 GCA_964395255.1 uncultured Sphingobacteriales bacterium
GAATTGGCCATGGAATACCGGCAAAAATTTCATTCCGATGTATTTATTGATATTTTATGCTATCGAAGACATGGACATAACGAAAGCGATGAACCGCGTTTTACCCAGCCAACTCTTTACAAAGCCATTGCCCGACACCCGGATGTAAGACAAATTTATGCCCAACAGCTTGTCAAAGAAGGCGTTTTTACTGAAGCAGAAATCGAACTGAAAAAAGAGCAATTCGAGTTGATGCTTCAGGACAAATTGCTGGAAGCAAGAAAAAAAGGTCTTTCCATTATTACCAACATCTTTGAAGACAACTGGAAAAACTACAGAAAAGCCACTAAAAAAGATTTTGAAAAATCTCCTGAAACAGCCATCAGCAAAGAAAAATTAATGGACCTTGCCCGAAAAATGACACATATACCCAATGAAGTAAATGTTTTTCGCAAGGCACGAAGAATCATCGAGCATAGATGGGATACTATCGTAAACCACCCGGATAGCATCGACTGGGCCACTGCCGAACACCTTGCCTTTGCCAGCATTCTTATGGAAGGAAATACAATACGTTTTTCAGGTCAGGATGTTGAAAGAGGAACTTTTTCACAGCGTCATGCCGTATTGAGTATTGAAGATTCTGATGAAAAATATTACCCTCTGAAACATCTTTCGGACAAACAAGGTGCTTTTGAAATTTATAACAGTCCTTTGAACGAATATGCTGTTCTGGGCTATGAATATGGCTATTCTCTGGTCTATCCCGATAATCTGGTATTATGGGAAGCACAATTTGGTGATTTTGCCAACGGTGCACAAATTATTTACGACCAGTATATAAGCAGCGC
Source organism: uncultured Sphingobacteriales bacterium (assembly GCA_964395255.1). Lineage (GTDB taxonomy): Bacteria > Bacteroidota > Bacteroidia > CAILMK01 > JAAYUY01 > CAYNBC01. Next base: position 831 of record CAYNBC010000004.1, read on the forward strand.
AGAAGACAAGTGGAAAATCCAGAGTGGCATCGTAACATTATTGCCCCATGGATTTGAAGGTCAGGGGCCAGAACATAGCAGTGCAAGAGTGGAAAGATTTCTGACCCTTTGCGGAGATTACAACATGCAGGTTGTAAATTGCACCACTCCTGCCAATTATTTCCATGTTTTAAGAAGGCAGTTGAAACGCAAATTCCGGAAACCTTTGATTATTTTTACACCCAAAAGTCTTCTCCGTCACCCCCGCTGTGTATCCTCACTGGATGATTTTAGCCAGGGAGGATTTCATGAGCTTTATGATGAACCTTATCTCCAGGACCCGTCTTCTATTAAAAAGGTCGTCTTTTGCTCGGGAAAAATTTATTATGACCTTCTGGAAGAAAGAGAAAAAAGAAATATAAAAGATGTTGCCCTAATAAGACTGGAACAGCTTTATCCTTTACCAGAAAATCAGATTAAACAAATACTGGAAAAATACAGTAAAACCGAAAAATGGATATGGGTTCAGGAAGAACCGGAAAACATGGGTCCATGGCCTTTTATTCTTCGAAAACTTCCTTACATTCCATTTCAGGTAATAGCCAGGAAAGAAAGCGGTAGTCCGGCCGGTGGCCTTTACAAAAAGCACATGGAACGCCATCGTAAAATTTTAAATCAAACTTTTACCAATTAACATATCTTCTTCTAAAAAAGTATTTTTGTTATTGTTAAAAAAATTCCAAAGTCAAAAACATGATTGTTGAAATAAAAATTCCTGAATTAGGTGAATCCGTTAGTTATGCCGAACTGGCTACATGGCTTGTGAAAGATGGCGATATCATTGATAAAGACCAGGAAATTGCCGAAATTGACTCGGATAAAGCCACACTGGCATTACCTTCGGAAGTGTCCGGTAAAATTTCTATTAAAGTCAAGGAAGGCAGTAAGGTAAAAGTTGGGGAGGTTATAGCCACCGTTGATACCTCCCATGCAACAGAAAAAAAACCACAGGCTGAAGCACCCGCTCCATCAACCACAGAAAAGGAAAAAGAACCCTCCCCAAAACCCATTGAAAAAGAAAAGGAAGTTACCGTTCAGGAACCAAAGGCAGAAACAGAATCACCAGCCATTCCGGGAGATATTAAAGTAAGCATTTCTCCCGTTGCCGAAAGAATAATGAAAGAAAAAAACATTTCCGCTGAAGAGGTTTTGCAGCATAAACTGTTGCGAATAACCAAAGAAGATGTACAGGCATTTGTCCACACACCTAAACCAGAGAAAAGAGCTGTTGATAGAACTGAAAAAAGGGAAGAGCTTTCACCCCTGAGAAAAAAGCTGGCTGAAAGGTTGGTAAAGGCTAAAAATGAAACCGCCATGCTAACAACCTTTAATGAGGTAGACCTTTCAGCAGTAATAGAAATCAGAAAAAAATACCAGAAAGCTTTTACTGAGAAACATGGTATAAAGCTTGGCTTTATGTCGTTTTTTACAAGAGCTGTAGTGCTTGCACTTGATGAGTTTCCGGCCATCAACGCACGCCTTGATGGTGATGAACTGATATATTTCCATTACAAAGACATTGGCATTGCCGTCAGTACACCCAAAGGACTGATGGTTCCCGTGGTAAGAAATGCCGAAACCCTGAGCATGGCTGAAATTGAAAAACAAATTGCCTTCCTTGCCGAAAAAGCCCGTAATAAAAGACTTAGCCTGGAAGAAATGAGTGGCGGAACTTTTACTATTACCAACGGTGGCGTTTTTGGAAGCCTTTTATCCACACCCATTATCAACCCTCCACAGGTGGGGGTACTGGGCATGCACAGTATACAGGAAAGGCCTGTGGCTGTAAATGGTCAGGTTCATATTCGTCCGATGATGTACCTGGCTCTGAGTTATGACCATCGCGTTATTGATGGAAAAGAATCTGTCAGTTTTCTGGTAAAAATCAAAGAACTTCTTGAAAATCCATCCCTTTTACTCACTGGTCAGGATCATATTGCTGCCCTGCTGGAGTTGTAAAATTTTATCTTTTTCAATCCGGAACTTCACCTGACAAACCCTGCCTAAATTGTTTATTTTTGCAAAAGATAAAATAGCAAAACAATAATACCGTTTATTGGCCGTGAATGTTTTTCCTTATCATATCTTTCATTCAATAAAGTTGAAAAGGTATTTGCTTTTCTGGGTTGTATGCCTGTCTTTTGTGGCGCAAGCCCAGAATACAGCCTTTATTACCGGCCAGGTTACTGATAAAAATGGAAATTCCCTGGAAGGAGCCAATATCTGGGTGTCTCAGGGATACGGAGGAACAGCTTCCAATAACCAGGGGTACTATCGTTTAAAAGTACCTTCAGGCAAATGGCTTAAGCTTTATGTATCCTATCAAAATAATGTAAAGGAATTTGACATTCCTCCCCTGGAGACGGGAACAGAATATAGCCACAACATTACACTGGATGTGCATATCAAACTGCCTACGACCACCATAGTTACCCAAAAACCCCGCTTGCAGCCCGAAAAAATACCCATGCAAAGAGTTGATACAAGGGTACTGAATATCTTACCATCGACAGGTGAAAAAGTGATTACCATTATCAAATTATTGCCGGGTGTATCTTCCAACTCGGAATTAAGCTCCAGCTATACGGTAAGAGGCGGAAATTATGATGAAAACCTTGTTTACATAAATGGTATTGAAATCTACAGACCTTTTATTATCCGTTCAGGCCAGCAGGAAGGTTTGCCTATCATCAACTCGAATCTGGTCGAATCCATCAAGTTTTCTGCAGGAGGATTTGAAGCCCGCTACGGAGACAAAATGTCCTCCGTACTTGACATACAATATAAAACGCCCAAAACTTTTGCCGGAAGTGTTTCAGCCAATTTACTGGGTCAATCGGCTCATCTCGAAGGGACTTCCGAAGGTTACCGTTTTCGGTATCTCATGGGGTTCAGAACATGGTCAAATTCATATTTCTTAAAATCACTGGATACACGTGGAGAATATAAAACCCGTTTTACGGATTTTCAATCATTGCTAAGCTATGACCTGAATGAAAGCATTGAATTAAGCCTGTTCAGCTATTATGGCCATAACCGGTATAATCTTATTCCTGAAACAGAAACAACAGAATATGGTACGCATGATATCGTTTTACGGTTTAAAGTGTACTTTGATGGGCAGGAATTGACCAGCTACGAAAATATATTAAACGCACTAACTCTTACCTATCACAATAATCGAGACTTAACCCTTCAGGCGCAGGCGTCTTTTTACAATACCCATGAAGGAGAATATTTTGATATCATGGGACAATACTGGCTTGACCAGGTGGATAAAGAGCCCGGCTCAGAAAGCTTTGACAGCACAAAAGTCAACCTGGGAATAGGTACCTTCCTGAACCATGCACGTAATTCTTTGACCGCCAATATTATGAACATCGCTCATAGAGGAGAAAAAAAGTTTAACCATGCAAACTTACTCTGGGGACTTAAAGCCCAGTCAGAAATAATCAATGATCGCCTGCGTGAATGGAGTATCAGCGACTCGGCCGGATATATCATTCCATTAAGCAAAGAAAATCTTGAAGTCAGTGATTTTGTGAATGCCAGAAACGATATGTTTTCTTTCCGGTATTCCGGATATGTTCAAAGTACATTTATGCTGAACGATTCATCCAATGCTTATCTGACTGCTGGAATAAGAGCTAATTACTGGAGTTTTAATAATGAATGGATTTTAACACCCCGTTTTCAATTTGTCTTTGAGCCAACACGAAAAAAAATTCTCCGCAATCTTTATCAGCATCCTGAGGATACAGGTTATAAAACCAAAGTTCAGTTGAAATTTGCCACCGGAATGTATTATCAACCACCATTTTACAGGGAGTTGAGAAATTTTGAAGGGGAAATCAACGATGAAGTCCGGTCACAGAAATCCTTTCATTTTGTAACAGGTGCTGATGTTTATTTCAAACTCTGGGGAAGGACATTTAAAGGCACTGCCGAAGCTTATTTCAAATACATGATGGATTTAATTCCCTATGATTTTGATGATGTTCGTATTCGTTATTATGCACAGAACAAAGCTGTGGGTTACGCAACCGGCCTGGATTTACAGATTTATGGCGAATTTGTTAAAGGAATGCCTTCCTGGGCTAATGTTTCGTTGATGCAAACCAGGGAAAATGTCAGCGATGATTACAAATTTGTGCTGGACGAAAATGGACATAAAATATATGACAGTAGTCTTCATCATTATTTAACGGAAGAAAGAGGATTTATACCCCGCCCAACGGATCAGCGTTTAAGAGTTTCTATTTTTTTTCAGGATTTTTTACCCCGGAATCCCAATTCCAAAGTGAATTTGAATTTTGTATTTGGAACGCCTCTTCCCTTTGGTCCACCACAGTTTCCGGCCCTGAGAAACCAATTCAGAATGAGAGCCTATAAAAGGGTGGATGTAGGTTTTTCACGCCTTATTTATGACGCACAAAAAAATCCATCATACCGTTTTCAGGCTCTGAAATATATTCGTTCCATCTGGGCCAGTGCCGAGGTTTTCAACATGTTTGGTGTTAGAAATGTAATTTCTTATTTCTGGGTTAAAGATGTGAACAACAATTACTGGGCTGTACCTAATTATCTAACACGAAGAAGATTAAATGTAAATC
>CAYNBC010000004.1:5492-7038 GCA_964395255.1 uncultured Sphingobacteriales bacterium
TTTCTCACCGAGATAATTGAAAATTCCAAGGCAAAGCTTTCGAGGCAGCTCATTCATATACTTTTTGTTTATCATCAAAATATCTATCAACAGTGCTAACGCTGAATCAAAATCTTTCTTTTTCAGATGTTGAATAGCCTGTACCATTTTGTCTTTAAAAGGCCCTTCTTCGATTTCTTTTTCTTTCATTTGAAGAGCAGTGGCAAGCGTTTTCAAAGCTTCTGACATCAAGTAAAAGGAAGAGTTGGCCTGAATAGGTTCCAGAAATTCTCGGGCTTTTTCGGGTTCGTCAAATACAATATGCCTGGCCAGAAGGAAGCGGGGTTCTTCCATTTCCGGTTTTTCATAAATAAGACGCGCCAGGCTTTTTCTTACTTTTTTAGTAAAACCTTCTTGCTCAATCAGGGATTTTATTTCGGCTAATTCAGATTCAGCAGGGTCAGGCAAATTTTCCTGTAGCCATTTTTCCACCATATGTTTGGGCAAAGCACCCGTAAATTCAGCTTTTACTTCTCCGTTTATAAAAAGCTTTACTGCTGGTATGCCTGTAATTCCATATTGACGGGCAATATGAGGAAATTCTTCGGTATTAAGTTTTGCCAGTTGAAATTTATCTTTATTTTCTTCTGCCAGTTGTTCAAGTATAGGTCCCAGCATTCTGCAAGGCTGACACCAGGCTGCCCAGAAATCTACTAAAACGGGAATACTATGGCTTTTTTGAAGGACTTCCTTTTCGAAATCGGTTACATCGAATTTAGACATATTGATTTAATTTTTTCTTCTTCATAAAACTAAATTTATGCAAAACTGAATAACGGGCACCTTCTGGCAGTAATTGAGAGCTATATAGATAACAAGCCTGAACAAATTGAGCTGTTTTTGTCATTTTGTCAATCGGAATCAATGGTGGTAAATGTTTCCTTCCGGGACGAAAACGGCATAATGTAACATGAGGTACGATTTGGTGTCTAAAATCATCTTCAAATGACAAATGAAGCTGGTCATACAGTTTTTTTACCAGCTCCCTGGTTTTTTTGACATGTACGGAAAATTCGTCACTATCCTCAAAATACATCCATATCATCCGGGATTTTTCCGGTGAAATGGGGGCATATTCGAAGCGGTCGAAATACAAATTGAACGGTTTTTCTTTCAAATAAAATGTCCTTAATGTATCATAAAGTTTCTGTAAATGGGATGACGGAAAATCACCCAGAAAAAGTGTGGTGATATGCCAGTTTTCTTCAGGTATGATTCGACAGGGTGGTTTTGGATTTTTTTCTAAAAAATAATGTGTGGTTTCAACAAGTTCTTTACTCAACGGAATAGCCAGAAACAATCTCAAGTTTTTATCTGTCATAAATACATCCTAAATTATTTCACAAACATGAACGAATTCTTTTTTACACTCAAGAATAGTTATCCCCGAAAATTGTCCCTAAAAAGGTATAACTTGCACTTCTAATAAATCGCCTTTATTACATTCTAAAAAGAGAAAATATGTTTGACGCCTTTAAATTGCTTGGCAAATTATCAGAAATCAAAG
>CAYNBC010000004.1:7048-11053 GCA_964395255.1 uncultured Sphingobacteriales bacterium
AAAAAGCCCGCGCTGTAAAAGAGGAGTTAAAATTTTTACCCGTAGAATACAGCTCTTCAGATGGAGAAATTAAAATTTACTTAAATGCCCTTCGTGAAATAAAAAAAATTGAACTAAGCGAAGATTTATTACATCCTGACCAGAAAGAAAATCTGGAAAAAAAACTGGTAGAAAGCCTCAATGAAGCACTATCCCGGGCTGATAAGCTGGGAAAAGAAAAAACCAAAGAAGCACTCAAAGACAGCCTTCCCGATATACCTGGCTTGAGCCTTGACAACCTGCCATTTTAACAAAAGTTCATTGTAAGAGATATTTTGCTTTCAGCCAAATATTTTTAGCTTTGCGTATTGTCAAAAGCGCAAACCAAAAAACTAATCATATGTCAGAAAGCAGAAAATATGTTCCGTTTGTATCAGCGGAAACCCAGATGACTGAATTTACGCTCCGTGCATTGATTATCGGACTTGTTCTGGCCGTGGTGCTGGGAGCTGCAAATGCTTATCTGGGGTTGAAAGCAGGGATGACGATTGCAGCCACCTATCCAGCTGCTGTAATCGGAATGGCTTTGATTAAAGCTATGAAGGGAACCATCCTTGAAGAAAACTTTACCCGTACCGTGGGTTCAATTGGTGAATCCGTGGCCGCAGGTGCTATTTTTACCGTACCCGCTTTTTACATTGTTTATCAGGATGCTCAAAGAAAGGGTATTGAAGTGGCCAATTACTTTACCTATGGAACAACAACAGCCATTTTAATTTCGGGCGGTATTCTGGGTATCATGTTTGTCGCCCTGTTAAGAAGGGTCATGGTAGAAGATACAGAGCTTCCATTTCCGGAATCGGTGGCTGCAGCTGAAATTCATAAAACCGGACGCCAGGGCGGTGGAGGAAGTAAGTTTTTGTTTGGTGCTATGATTTTCGGTGGCCTTATTAAAACCCTTGGAGAATTCAAACTTTTCAGTGTTTACTGGGAAAAATTTATAACCTTCGGCAAACAAACCATTACAGGAACCACCTATACCGGCAAAGGAGGATTGTTGTTGGGCTCTCCGGGAATCAGCCCTGCTTACACAGGTGTTGGTTACATTATAGGTCCTCGCCTGGCCAGCTTGAACTTTTCAGGAAGCCTACTGGCCTGGGGTTTGATGACGCCCATTATTCTCTATTTTCTACATCCTTTTATTGATATCGATAAAATAGTTGCCGGTTTGCAGGCCGCCAATCCGGGCCTCAGTTATGACGATGCCGTAGATAAAGCATGGATAGGTCAGGCATACAGCGTGTGGAAATTTATAGTCCGCCCCATTGCTATCGGGGGAATGCTTGTAGCAGCTATCAATACTTTATGGAAAATGCGTGCTAATCTCATTGCCGGTGTGAGCCGCTCTATCGGTGATGTTAAAAAAGCTGCAGCAGGTATGGAGGTTGATACACCGAGAAATGAAAAAGATTTAAGCTTTACCTGGATAATGATTGGTGTTGTTGCTGTAGCTCTTGCTACTTTTTTCATTACCAAAATGATATTTCAGGCAAATTTTCTGGTCTCTATCATAGCGGCCACCATCATGATAATTCTGGCATTTTTCTTTGCAGCTGTTTCCGGTTATCTTGTTGGATTGATGGGGTCGTCCAATAATCCCATCAGTGGTTTAACACTGACGGCATTGGTAGTAACAGCTCTGATTATGGTAGTCCTGGGCGCTAAAGGACCGGAAGGTATAGCTACCACGCTGGGCGTGGCCGCCATTGTATGTGTGGGTGCTGCTGTTGCCGGAGAAATGCTTCAGGATTTAAAAGCCGGTCATATCCTTGGTGGTACTCCCTGGAGAATGCAGGTAGGTGATGTTATTGGTGTTGTGGCTGCTGGTGCTGTTATGTTTTTCGTTCTTCGCTTTCTGAACGATGGCGACATCGCCAAAGGTATGGTGGAAGGCTATGAAGGTGGCTTTGGCAGTCCTAAATTATCAGCACCTCAGGCCAATCTCATGGCTATGCTGTCCCAGGGTATTGTTGGCGGACAGATGGCATGGCCCCTGATTATTGTGGGTATGCTCATGGGAATCTCATTCATACTTATGCAGGTTAAAAGCCCCATGCTGGTTTGCGTGGGCATGTATCTGCCTCTCGAAACTACTTTTGCCATTTTTATTGGCGGCTTAATCAAAGGGCTGGTAGATTATTACAGCGAAAAAAGGAAATTGAATGAGGCTCAAAAAGTGCGCTCAGAAAATGTAGGTGTTTTGCTTGCCTCCGGTCTCATAGCCGGTGAAGCTTTAATGGGTCTGGTATTTGCCATTTTTGCCGTAGGCAACAAATTCGCTCCTCCTATTTTCCATCATCCTTCCTATATTGTAGGGTTGATTGTGCTGGCAATTATAGGCTGGGTACTTGTTCGTGTCCCCTTACGAAATGCAGGCTCTGCTGACGAACCAGCTCCACCCAGTGCCATGTAATAACTTTGTTTGTAAAAATAATCTTAATATTGTGTCCCGTAATTCTTTACGGGACATTTTTTTTAGAATAAAATGAACTTTTTTCAACGCAGAAAAATATTAAAACAAACCAATAGCCTGGATTTAATACCTGTTCGTCTTCACGAACATGAAACGGAAGAAAATGGATTAATCACCCTTCTTGTTCCCAGGTTTAAAAACAAATTTCTTTCCCGTTATCTGGTTCCCAAAAACAAATCCAGATATTTTAAAATCAAACTGGATGAAATTGGTTCTCTGGCCTGGAAATCCATGGATGGACAAAAATCCATCAGGGAAATTTGCGATATTCTAAGTCAGGAGCTTGGCGATAAAGTACAACCCGTTGAAGAGCGTCTTTCTAAGTTTTGCTTTATGCTTTACGAACAACGGTACATTACTTTTACCGTACTTCAGGATTAACGAGGCGTAAGCCAGTACAAAGGATTAATGTTTTCCTTTTGCTTCCAGACCTGAAATTCAAGTTCACTGGAACCATCAGCAGGGTTGTAACGAATAGTACCGAGAGGTTGCTTGGTTTTAACTTTTTGTCCTGCCTTGACATAAACCTGTGATAGATTGGAATAAACGGTATAATATTCACCATGATTTACGATGACCGAATAACCTGCGCCCGGAATTTTAATCACCCCGTGTTCGCTGATAGTACCATCAAAAACTGCACGGGCAACAGCATCTTTGGTAGATTTTATTTTAATCCCGTTGTTTATTGTATAAACATTTTTCAAAGTGGGATGTTTTTGTTTTCCATAATATTCCGAAACAAATCCTTTTTCTACGGGCCATGGTAAATGGGCTCTGTTTTTGGCAAAATTCACCGATAATAATTTACTTTCAGGGGTCATAGCTACTCTGGCTTTTTTCTTTGCTATTTCAGCCGCAATCAGTTCTTTGATTTTTTTGTCCAGTTCTTTAGCAATCCTTTGCTTTTCAGCCAGCTCTTTTTTTAATTGGCTTTCTTTCCTTTTTAAAACACTTATTAAGTTATTCTTTGCCTCCTTATCCGCCAGTAACTTTTCTTTTTCTCTTTGTTGTAATCTGAGAAGTTTTTCTTTTTCTATTTTCTGGGTCTGCAATTCTGAAATTTTATCCTTGATGGCCTGCTGGGTAGATTCGATAAGTTTCATTTGTTTTTCCCTGTATTCTGAATAATGCCTCAGCAGTCTGATTCTTTTATAAGCCTGGTTAAAGGTTCTGGCCGAAAGAATAAACCCCAGCTTGTTATATGTGTTTCTGCTTTTGTAGGCAAATCTTAACATAGCAGCATATTCTTCTTTCAAATCATCCAGGTCTTTTTTTAAAGCATCCAGAATGTCGTTATTGGAATGTATTTCCTGGTCCAGATATTTAATCTCAGTAGCAATGGTTTGAATCAGTTCTTCCCTGTTTTTAATTTGATTGTTCAGGGTTACCAGATAATTCAATGTGTTTTTTTGTTCCTGTGTTGTTTGTTGCAATATTTTTTTTGTGTATTCACTTTCCTCAATTTTTTGTTTCCGCTTTTTCTCAAGCTC
>CAYNBC010000004.1:11063-17656 GCA_964395255.1 uncultured Sphingobacteriales bacterium
TCCTGTTTGGATTGGCTGAAAGTAAAAAAACTTATCAGGAAAAAAATCAGGAAAAATCCAATATGACTATTTCTGAAGTTCATAATTCTGTGGGATGCTTGTATCCAGATTCATTTTTTCGTCAATAACTACATCTTTATAAGTCAAAGTAAGTTTGTTTTTTTCAGGTAAATAAGCAATAATTTCAACATTTTGAGGAATTTTTCTTTCAGAGGAGTTAATTATCCCCGAATATCTGGTTTCAGATCTGAAATTGTCGACCAGGGAAACTACCTTGCAGCTTTGAAGATAAGGGAAAGTTTTTCCCAGGTAAAACTCTATTTTTTTGTATGGGTCTTTTACGGTAAAAACAAAGCTGTTTTCTGATTTTTTAAATTGCTGCAGCTCATCCGCTTTCATCCACAGCTGACCTGTTAGAATTTTTTGCAAAACGGAAATATCCATTTCCGGTACCGCTGTCCAGCTTTTGAGCCAGACAAAGGGATATACGTAGTACTGTTTTCTCAGCTTGTCCAGCAATACTACTGAATCGGGGAAAATATACATGCGTCCCAGCTCAATTCCAAACATATAAGTTATCGAAATCCATATCAGGGAATCGGTAATCATTCTTATGTGCGCAGTGGCATTTTGCGAAAAAGAAGGTGTTTCGGCAGATACTTTTGCCCTGGCGCTAAAAGTGTGAAAAGCTGGTACGCTCTTTTCTGCCATGGAAAGAAGTTTTTTTGCCTGAATCTCTGCCGGAGGTGTGAAAAGATTCTTTACGGGCCGGCAGCCTGTAAAGACAAGCATGAAAAAACTCAAGAAAAAGGCAATTCTTTTAATCATCTATTGATTTGTGTTTTATCTTATTTTCCAGCCGCTGACTTTCTTTCACTTTCTTAAGTGCTTTTTTCCAGTACATGACAGCTGTATCGGTATGTCCTAATTTGAAATAGATATCACCCATATGCTCCATAATGTCCGCATCCCATTTCTTTCTCTGATAAGCTTTTTCCACATAATTCAGTGCCTCCTGATAGTTTCCCTGCAAATATAAAATCCAGCCGTAAGTGTCAAGAATAGCGGGGTTTTCAGCGTCCATATCCAGTGCTTTCTCAGCCAGTTCTCTGGCTTTTTCCAGATTTTTATTTTCTAATGATAGGTAATAAGCATAATTATTCAGAACCAGCGGGTCATCGTTTTTGATTTTTAAAGCTTCTTCATAGTTTTCTACCATTTTTTCAAAGTCGTTAAGAGCATGATATGATTCCGCCAGATTGACTAAAAATTGAAATCTGAACTCTTTATTCGTACCTGAATAGTCCAGTCCATTCTGAAAAGATTGTATGGCTTTTTCATAGAGCTTTAATCTGTTTTCAGCCAGTCCTTTGTAAAGATACAGTGTTGCACTTCCGGGAAAATAATCCAGTGCTTCCTTACAAAGCTCAACGACCTGTTCGAATTTATCTTTTTCGAAAGAAAGAGATATGGTTCTTTCCCACATGAATTTCAGGTTTTTTTCATATTTCAAAGCCATAAGATAATTGGCAAGTGCACTGTCGGTTTTATTAGTGCTGTAAAAAAGGTCGCCCCGGATAGCATATAGCTTTCCTTTTTCTTTGTTTTCCTGGAGCAGCTTGTCGGTCCATTCGAGCAATAAGCTTGTCTGTGAAGTATCCCTGTTAATAAAGCTTGAAACAAGCAATTTCATTTTCTGGTCAAAATCAATATATGCGTTTGAAAACACTTTGCGGGAATAATATCTGGCTTTACCGGGATTTTCTGTTCGAATGTAATACTCGGTTATTATCAGGTCAATATATTCATCAGCCGGATTGAGCCTGGTATATTGTTGATAAAATTTCTCTGCTTCTTCATCATCCTGGGTTTTTTCATACAAACGAAACAGTTCCTTCATATAGGTACTTTCTCCGGGAAATGCAAAAACAAGTTTTTCCAGTACATTCCGGGCTTTTTTAATCTCTCCTGTAGAAAGATATGCTTCTTTCATTTCCATGGCGATTTCGGGGCCGAAACTAAATCTGTTTACCATTTCATCCAGGAGTTTCAAAGCTTTTGAATATTGTCCTGTAAGACGGTAAAGCCGGCTCAGCTCCAGAGAATAAAATGGGTTTTCGGGATGCTTGTCAACCAGTAAAGCCATGATTTGAACAGCTTTTTTCAATTCCCCTGTTTTTTTATAGACATCTGCCAGAAGAATATATGACCATTTGTTTTCCGGGTCATTTTCCAGGGCTTTATTCAGGTAAAATTCAGCATCCTGCATTTGGTTCTGGTAAAAAGATAATTCACCCATTTTGAATAGTACTGCCGCATTGTCGGGATCAGTATTGTAAGCCGCTTTTAAATTTTGCCAGGCTTTATGATTATTGCCCCAGATTTTCTGCTGCCGAATGGCCTCGATGAGGTAATTTTCAACAGTTAGTTTATCATCTGTCAACTTATCTTTTATAAGTTGAAAAGGCTGTTCACTTACATTTTTATGAGTCTTGCACGAGAACAATAAAAAACTTAAAAGAATTCCTGTCAGGAAAATAACTTTACGCATTAATCCGTGAATAATCGCCAATACTGAGTTCATGGTTTTCTACATTCGATAATTTGCAATTGTTTCCAATAATTGAATTTTTAATCCGGGTACCGGTAATTTCAGCATTCTCGTAAACAAGCGTATTTTCCAGTCTGGAATTTTCAATGATTGTACCATCCTCAATTCCTACAAAAGGGCCTATTTCACTATTTACAATTCTTACATTTTTACCTATAAAACAGGGTTGAATGATGCGTGAATTTTGAATCAAGCTTCCCCTGTCTATGCCTTCAGGAAAACGGTCAGCCAGAAGCTTCCTCTGGGTTTCCAGAAGTGCACCCTTATTTCCGCAATCGTACCAATCGTCTACTTCAACCGCTTTAAATTTTAATTTCTTTTTCTTCATGTTTTCCAGTGCATCGGTAATCTGGTACTCTCCGTTACCGGTGATATTATTATTCAACAAATACTCAATTTCTGATTTAAGTATTTCAGCTTCTCTGAAATAATAAATTCCAATAATAGCCAGATTGGAAACCGGAGTAGCGGGTTTTTCTACAAATTGCTGAATGTATCTGTCAGAATCGGTAACTACAACTCCAAATTGTGACGGATCTTCAATTTTTTTCACCCAGATGCAGGCTTCTTCTTCCGGATTTATCTTGATACTTGCCTTAAAAAGTGTATCAGCATAGGCTACCAGAACCTTTCCACTTAGTGAAGGTGCTGCACAGTAAATGGCATGAGCCGTTCCAAGGGCCTGCTTTTGATAATAAATGCTTCCTTTTGAACCGAGTTTCCTCGCTACTTCCAGGAGCTTATCTTCAACCTCTTTTCCAAAATCACCAATAACAAAGGCAATCTCTTCGATGGTTTCATCCATCATAGATGCCAGGTCTTGAATTAAAATTTCAACAATAGGTTTTCCTGTAATTTTTAAAAGAGGCTTGGGTGTTGTAAGTGTATGCGGGCGCAAGCGTGTGCCCATTCCTGCCATGGGTATGATAATTTTCATAATACTCGTTTTCTGAAAGCAAAAGTACAAATAAAGACTGTCATACACCTGTGTGTCCGTATCCACCTTTCCCCCTGGATGTAGGAGAAAGTTTATCCACCTGTTTCCATGTAATCCTAGCTACGGGAGCTATAATCATTTGTGCGACACGCATACCGTCTTCAATTTTAACTTCTTCGGAAGAATGATTTATCAAAAGCACTTTAATCTCGCCCCGGTAGTCGCCATCAATGGTCCCTGGAGAATTCAAAACGGTGATGCCCCATTTAAAAGCCAGGCCACTGCGGGGTCTAATCTGCGCTTCATAGCCTTCAGGCAACTCAATGTACAAACCTGTTCCCAGCAAAATTCTTTGTCCGGGTTTAACCACCACCGGTTCTTTAAGCCAGACTCTTAAATCCATGCCGGCACTGAGCAAAGTTTCATAATTCGGTAATGGATGTGGAGACTGATTTACAATTTTTACTTCCATAACTTATTTATTCAAACAGTTCATTGATTTCTTCAGCGGTCATTCCCCATAAAGGATTATGGCTGCTTTCAAATTCCCTGGCCAGATTTTTCTTCTTTTGTTGAAGGGATAAAATTTTTTCTTCAATGCTTCCGGCAGTAATAAACTTATAAGCAAAAACTTTCCTATTCTGACCCATCCGGTGAGCTCTGCTAATAGCCTGCATTTCGGCAGCCGGATTCCACCACGGGTCCAGTAAAAAAACATAGTCTGAAGCCGTTAAATTCAATCCAACACCACCTGTTTTCAGGGTGGCCAGCAAAACATGTATATCTTCACGCGTTTGAAAATCCTTTATCACACTTTCTCTTTCACTCCCCCTAACCTTCCCGCTTAAAAATGAATACTTTATGTTTTTTTGATTTAAAAATTTTTCATAAATATTTAAATGTGTTTCAAAGGAAGAAAATACCAGCAACTTATGGTTTTCGCTTAACAAGTTTATCATGGATTCCGAAACCTCAGTATATTTTCCCGACTCTTCCATTTTTGCATTTATTCCTGCCAGAACAGGATGATTGGCCATTTGCCTTAATTTCATAATGCCTTTTAAAATAGTAATCATGTGAGCTGAAGGATTTCGGAGGGTATCTCCTGCCAGTAATTCCCTCCGCACTGCCGATTTGATTTTTTCATACCATTTTTTCTGTTCTGAGGTCATTTCACAATAGCGGATGTTTTCGCTTAAAGGTGGTAATTCAAGGGCTACTTCGTTTTTGGTTCTTCTTAAAATAAAGGGTTGAATCTTTCTTTTTAACTGTAATTTTCTTTCTTCCTGATTGTGTTTTTCAATAGGTTCAATGAAATTTTCTTTAAAAGAAGAAAAACTCCCCAGCAGACCGGGATTTAAAAAATTCAACTGTGACCATAAATCGCTTAAACTATTTTCAACGGGAGTTCCGGTCAGGGCAACCCGGCTTTGGGCTTTTAATTTCATAACAGCTCTGGAAATTTTAGAGCGGGGATTTTTGATATTCTGGCTTTCATCCAGAACAACAACCGAAAACTCTACAGGTGCCAATAAATCTATATCGTTCCTTAAAGTACCGTAAGAGGTAATAATCACATCATAAAGCCAAATTTTTACCTTTTGAAGAGATCTGTTCTGCCCGGCATGGACATAATAAATCAAGGATGGTGTAAATTTATTGATTTCCTGAACCCAGTTAAAAATCAAAGAAGTGGGTGCTACTATCAATGCCGGTTTGTTTTTCTCATCAGGCGAAGCTGACCGAAACAAATCAACCTGAATTTGTTCCTTACTATCTGAATTTTCTTCTTTGAATTTCAGCAATAATGTCAGCGTTTGAACGGTTTTTCCAAGGCCCATGTCATCAGCCAGAATAACACCCACACCTTGCTTGCTCATGTAATAAAGCCATTCAAAACCTTTTTGTTGATAGGTTCTTAACCGGGCTTTTAATTGCTGTGGTATACCGGGCTTTTGCTGGTTTTTAAAATCAGCAATAAGTTGTTTTAGCTGGTGGGGATGCATGTGTGATTTCGTCATATTTACAGGCATGCTCCGGGTGTCATTTCTTTTTATTTTAAGCCCGTCACCGCTCACACTTGAAAAAATGACAAGGTCTTTTAATGTGGTAAACCATTCCTCGGGTAAAATAGCTACTTTATTTCCCGGCAATGGGTATTCTCTGATTCCGTATAAAAGATTTTTTCGCAATTTTATGAGGGGTACTTTGTAATCACCGAAAACGACCCAGGCTTTCAGGTCGAACCAGTCTTTTTCTCTGGAAAACTGAAGCTCAACAGTTGTATCGCCAAGATAATATGTTCTGGATTTGTCTTTGATGTCAAGCAGAACGCCCGCTTTTTCCAGTTCCTTTTTATGTTTCATTAACCAATCAAGCAGGTCATCCATTTGCCATGATTCAAACTCTGCGGGCTTCCAATATACATTTTCCAGCTTCAACCCTGAAAGTTCGAGAAATTTGATTATCTCTGCCTCTTTTTCCTGATTCCTGCGGGTTATTTTTATTTGATAGTTGCCTTGAATTTTATTGATTTCAACATGGGCTTTTTCCTGATTGAAACTTTTAATTTTCTTATCGTTATATTTAAAATAAAGCATCAACACAGGCCTGGCATGCAGGTCATAGTCCAGTGTTAAAACAGGTACCGGTTCAGAAGTTTCTTCAGAAACTTTAAAACCCTCACATATAACATCACATTGTTCTTCCAACAGGGGTTTTATGAATGTTTGTAAATATTTTTCTTCCATTTCCCCGGGAATGGAAACATAATCTTTGCTTAGAAATGGAATCAATCGTTTGGGCAGAAAGCTTTCCTCAAACAATAAAAGCTTATTCCCTGTTAGAACAAAGGGTGGTTTTTCGGTTAAAATTAGTGTTTTATATTTGTTTAAAGGCAGTTTTTCCTTTTTGCTTTTAAGTGTCAGGAAATACCGTATTTCTTCCTTTGTTCTTTGAAAATAATAAATAACCCGAACAGGCTCTTTTACATATTGAATGGGCTCTTCATGAAAAAAATTATTTTTTTCTTATTTTCGGAAGGGC
>CAYNBC010000005.1:0-3224 GCA_964395255.1 uncultured Sphingobacteriales bacterium
CAGATTTAGAACAGATACAGGATCATCCGTAAAATATTGAGGTTGGGCGTATTGATGATATTTTTCCTCAAGTAGCTGGTGTATTTCTTTTTTATTCAAATGTTTCCTTTTAATTGATGATGAAATAAGTAAAGCGAACCAGAATCTTTTCGTCTAAAAAGGAAAATCTTCATCAGGGGAAAAGATGTCGCTTTCATCAGATTTTGTTTTGGGCGGTTTGGCGACCAGGTGCACCGGATTCCCATCCACATAAATGGCTTTATAAGGTGTGGTCGGGCACATATGTTCACAGGCACCGCATCCCACGCAGATTTCTTCATCTATGACGGGCCTTTTCAATCCATGTTTCCAATCTACCATATCTACAGCTTTGGTAGGGCAATGTTCAGAACAAGCACCGCAATCTTTTCGGTCTGTGAATACGATACATCTTCGCCAGATTAGATGAACCTTGCCCATTTGTACTTTATGTTTTTCGTCTACAGAGAGGGGACGGATGGCTCCGGTAGGGCAGACTTCAGTGCAGGCAGTACAATCATAGTTACAGAAATTACGCTTAAAATCAAGACGAGGTTGTCCAACGCCTATAAGTCCGTATTCCATCAGAGCAGGAGCAAGTACAGAAGTAGGGCAGGCACGAATACAAAGACTGCAAGCCGTACATTTTTTATTGAACTCTTCAATGCTTGTACTTCCGGGTGGAGAGACGGGATAATTCCTTATGGGAGTTTCTTCCTCGGGCATTTCTTCATTCTGGTCAGGCATTATGGGTTGAGCCGCAGCCTGTGAAATGCTTGCAGCCGGTAAAGCTAATACAAAAGAGAAAAATTTTCTCCTGCTTTTATTGAATTCTCCATGCGGAGCTGGCTTTTTCCTTGAATAACTCAATGCTTGTTGTGAACAACTTTGAAGACAGTTGAAACACATCACGCAACGGGAATCATCTATTTTTTGGCTTCTGGAATCGATACAGGATGCTTTGCAATCTTTCCGGCACCTATGACAATGGTTGCATAATTCTGTATCCAATTGAATTTTATATACGGAGAAGCGGCTAATAATACCCAGAAAAGTTCCTACCGGACATACAGTGTTACAATATAATCTCCCTGACGACAGGGACATCCATGACACCGTTCCAAACAGAAAAAATACAATACCCAGATAGGTTAGTGAAGGTGCTTGCAGCTCAAGGGTATAAAAAGAAAAGTTACTGATTTTAAAACTCAGGAATGCTAATAAATTGTTTGTCACCGCTACGAAAGGAAAAAGAACATAATAGCATATTTTTCCAAATATGCTGTATGGGTCAAGAATAGAAATCAGGCTGCCGTATTGAAGAACAATTCCTGCAATCATGACAAGAAGAAAAAAGTATCGCAGTAGAGGCAAGGGTTTCAGATACTTGAATTTACGATTTATGGAAAACCTTCGGGAGAAGCGGTTTAATACATCCATGTACAGCCCGAGCGGGCATAAAAAAGAACAATAAACACGTCCAAAAAGAAAAGTAATAAGAAGGATAACAATAAAAGCAGAAGCAACAAAGGAGGGCTTTCCCATAAATTGCAACAGGGAAGGGATAAACTGGGTCATTGCAAGATATTTAGCCCATGCAGGTGCAATGACATGGAAATAGTCAAGAAATATCAAAAGAAAAAGAAATAAGATAAGACCTGCAAATATTCTTCTGAATATGACTAAGAAGCGGTTTGGCATATCAGATACTCAGACGGGCAATCTTTAACTGGCTAAGATTGGCATTTCCATAACCTTGTTCATGGGCAAGCTTGATATATCGAATGTCCATGGGATTTTTACCGAGAAGTTTTGCAGCAGCGGCATCCACTGTTACCATATCGGTAGAAATGAGTTGTGTTTTCAATATTTTAACATCCGAGGTAGAAATTCCCCGGGGACCATTACGATACATAATCCGGTATGCATCTACAACGTTCAGGTCTGGTTTACGGTAAAATCCTGCAAAATCTGCTATACACTGATGCAGGTCGTTTTTGTGCCACCATCTACGGTCCCAGACCACACCCATCAGATTCTTCATGGATATGGTCAAATCGGCCGAACCGTGGTGTTTAAGAATAGGAACATTGATAAATACATCGGCTGAAAGAATAAGTTCGTGTACCTGTGTAGTTTTTAATTTCCGGGCATTTTTGAGTTCAACCTTTTGATAATAATTTTCTGTATTAGCGGGAACCATTTTTCCACCTGCTTCTTTAACAGCATATTGAATTCCGGAATTCTTGTAACATTTTATCCAGTTGTTGCAGGTATTATCGAAAACATAAACTTCCCGTGCACCGGCTTCAAAACAATGTTCAATGATGCGTTTTACCAGGACAGGATTGGTATTACCAGCTCTTTCGGGAGGAACATCCCATCCTATATTAGGTTTAACTACAACTTTGTCGCCCGGACTGACAAATTTTTTCATACCACCCAGCACACGGATAGCTTTATCGAACATGAGATGGGGCTCACCGCCTTTGATGGCTACCAAATCATAAGCCGTTGGTTTATCCGATAGCAAGGAATTGCGTGCCAGAGATGGCAATACAGGAAGGGAACCCATCAAACCTACTGCAAGTCCCGCTTTAACACCCGTTTTAATAAATTCCCTTCGCTTCATCGCTGCCATTTTTCAAAGTTATAATTTTATTAAAAACTAAACAGAGGTTTATAAACTATCAATGACCTTTTTGAGTTTTTCCTGAACCTGCAAAGCCACACCCATGAGCTTTTGATTTTGAACAGCAGTCATGGATTTAACAGGGTCTACAGCAGAAACCTCAATGGTTTCTTCGTCCAGCTGTTGAACAATTACATTGCAGGGAAGCATAACACCGATTTTGTCTTCCAGCTGTAAAGCCTGATAAGCAAATGGAGGATTGCACGCTCCCAGAATTTTATATTTCCTGAAGTTGACATCCAGTTTTTTCTTCAGTGTAGATTGTACATCTATTTCGGTAAGAACACCAAATCCTTCTTCTTTTAGCAGAGCAGTGACTTTGTCTATAATTTGCTCAAAATCCTGCGATTTTATTTTTTTTGAAAAATAGTACATACTATCCATTTTTAATCATTAACAAATATGAGCTCATCCTATATAGCAAAAATAATTATAAATATCATTTATTTTTCCGGAAAGGAAATAATGTTATCAAGGATATGAGCCCCTATCAAATAAGGGTTTAAACTCAAAA
>CAYNBC010000005.1:3234-17479 GCA_964395255.1 uncultured Sphingobacteriales bacterium
ATGGAACTGTAAAAATATCAAAGTGAAAGTAAATATTCGTGGGAATGAAAAAAGCCTTCTACATCATGATTTTAACTATAAAGTACCTGTGAAATGTAAAGGTGTTTTATGATATTACATCAGAATCAAAAGTAATTACCGGATAAGCGTAAGCGTTCCCTGAAATCGTTTTTTCTGGTAAAGCGTTCCCCGGGCATCTATGAAATAATAATAAACACCGGCAGGAACAGGTTCACCTTTGAAAGTTCCATCCCAGCCTCGTGTTACATCATTGCTTTCGAATAAAAGCTCTCCCCAGCGGTCGTAAATCCGTAATGTAAACTCAAGAATATGGGTTCCTGAAACCAAAAAGGTATCGTTTTTACCATCACCATTCGGGGAAAAGGCATTGGGAACCTGAACATTCAGGGGTGTTTTGGCGCAAACAGTATTGGAACGGCTTTCCAATCCATCACCATTCCTTATAGCCGTAATCTGGTAACAGTATTTAGCCTGGTTCAGGCGGGTTCTTGTATCCAGATAATCCAGTGTATGCAGTTTTTCAATTTCGACCCATTTAGATTGCCTGTAATCATTTACATCCAGGCGGTAATAGTCGATTCCCGATGACCAGTCTTTGTATTCAGTCCAGAAAAGCCAGGGATATTCACCACTTTCGTCAACCTGTAATAAAATGGTTTTGCCAATGTTGGAATACGGGCTTTCATAATTACAGCTATCAATGGTTTTGACCCGGTAAATATATGAATGGGATGATACATCGGTTAGCTGGTCGGTGAAAGCATAGGTTCCCGGAGCCGTGCTTGTAACTTTATTAAATACCACATTATCTGTTGATTTTTCAAGGATATACTCCCTGGGTCTTCCTTTTTGAGACGGTTTCCATTCAACGAGAACAGCATTTTCGGGTGTCACAGTGGCGCGTTCCAGCTGGGGAGCATCCACCAATTCGAAGAAGACCAGATTTTTCGATTTTGTATCGGTGCAGCCATGATTACTGGTTACCTTTAAGGTAACCTGATAACTTCCTGCAGTGTCAAAAACATTGAATGGATTCTGGATAATTGCTTTGTGTCCGTCACTGAAATCCCAGTACCACTGGTTAATAAAGTCAGGACTTCCAATGGTGGATTTATCAGTAAAGCGTATGGTGTCAAGCAGGCAGGGAACGGTATAGTCAAAATCTGCAACAGGCATGGGATGTACTACAACTTGCTTGACAAGGGTGTCCGCACAAAAGTATTTCTCTGAAAAACAACTTAACATTACTGAATAGAAGCCATCAGACAGGTAAGAATGAACAGGATTAACGCTGGTATCTGTTTGACTATCTCCAAAATCCCATGTATAGTTTAGCTTTCCATAAGCTACCTGCGAATGATTGGTAAAGCGGAATTGATTTCCATCAAGGCACTGTGTGGAATCATTGATGGAAAAGCTGGCTTCGGGCATAGGCCTTACCCAGACTGTTGCCAGGGATGTATCATAACAGCCTTTTTGTGAATAAGCCACAAGCCTGACATTAAATGAATTTGCTGTGTCGTAGCTGTGGATTGAATTGGTGCTGGTTGATTGAGCTCCATCCCCAAACAGCCACAGGTAAGATAATTTTCCTTCTGGTATTTGTGAATGATTGAAAAATTCAAATTTATTTCCACGCAGACACTGGGAAGAATCATTGACTGTAAATGAAGACACAGGCATGGGATAAATATGTACATTCTGTGAAAATGTGTCGAAACAACCTGAAGCAGATTCAGAAACCAGCTGAATTCTGTATGTACCGTATTGTTTATATCTGTGATGAACAACAGGTGAGGTTCCTGTTGTACCATCGCCCATATCCCAGTGGCTGTAGAGCTGTCCGTAGCGGATAGTGGATGTATCGGTAACTGCAAAAAGGTTGTATCTTAAACATTGTGTAGAATCATTGACAACAAAACCTGCATGCGGCATCGGATGCACAACAACATTGGCTATTGCTGTATCAGTGCAATTGTGGTTTGAGGTGGCTATCAATACTACATTGAATGTATCGGGATAATGGTAAGTATGTGCAGTGTCTTTGTTACCTGAAAAGGTAGAATCGCCAAAATCCCAGAAATAAGTCATGTAGCCTGATGATATACTTGATTGGTTGATAAACTGAAAACGATTTCCTTTTAAGCACTGCCCGTTTGCAGGTGTGTAGAAAACAGCCTGAGGAGAGGGATATACATTCATGCTGTGAAATACGGTATCCGGACATCCATAATCCGATACAACAACCAGCCTGACACGGTATGTGCTGTCCATGGGGTACCGGTATGTCGGATTTAATGCATTAGAAGTGTCCCCATTTCCAAAGTCCCAATAACTGTTGAAAGAGCCATAAAGAAGGGACGTCAGATTATTAAATTCAAAGCGGTTTTCGTTCAGGCACTGGCGACTGTTGTTTACGCTGAAATCCGCAACAGGTGAAGGATGTACTATAAGTGTTTTTGAAGCAGTGTCGGGGCAACCATAAAATGAATAAGTAATTAAGCGGACAAGGTAGGAATCGGGCTGGGTGTAGTGGTAGTTATGGTTTTTATATCCCAGGGTGTCACCGTTGTCCATTAACCATTGATAACTCATCAAACCAAATGGAACCGTGCTGTTTACCTGAAATTCAAATAGATTTTCATTAAGGCACTGGGTCGAATCATTGACCTGGAAAGAAGAAACAGGATTGGGTAATACAACCACATTTTGAGAGGTTGTATCCCAACATCCCATACCGGATTGAACTATATGTGTAACGGTAAATGTGTCATCTTTTGCATAAGTATGATTTGCAGATATACCATTGGCTGAATCGATATCTCCAAAACTCCAGGTGTAGTTTAAGGAGCCCCATTTGATGGAAGACAGAGAAGTAAAATGAAATTCATTTCCCATAAAACACTGGGTGGAAGAGTCAATACTGAAGCTGGCAACAGGCATGGGATAGACAATGACCTGGTGAGAAGCTGTATCCCGGCAACCCATTGATGATTCAACCGCCAGTGATATCAGGAACGTATCATCATGGGAATAACTGTGATGTGTCTGGAAGATTGAATCCGTAGTTCCATCTCCAAAATCCCAATAGTAGCTTAAATTGCCCCAGTTAATCTGGGATTGGTTAGTCAGAATAAAATCATTATTTCTGTAACATTGTGTACTGTCATTGATACTGAAACCCGCATCAGGCATGGGATAAATAATGACCTTCCGTGAAATGGAATCTTTACATCCCCAGTCGGACACGGCTGTCATCCATACCTCAACAGTATCGTCCAGGCTGTAAGTATGGTTAATCAATGAGCCCGAATCGGAATTACCATCACCCAAACGCCAGTAGGAGCTTGTGTATCCGGCCTGAATGCGCGTTGAATCCGTAAAAACAAACAGATTTCCTCTTAAACACTGGGCAGAATCATTAACTACAAAATAAGCCTCAGGTTGAGGATGTACGTGTACATAGGTTAATCCCGAAACAGAATCCCTGCATCCTTTATCAGAAACAGCCAATAACTGTACATTAAAGGTATCGGCATAGGCATAACTATGTATGGGATTTACAGCATGGCTTGTGTCTCCGTCACCAAATTGCCATATATAATTAAGACTTCCATAATCGATGGTGGATTGATTGGCAAACCCAAAAGCATTTCTTTCAAAACATTGAGAACTGTCATAAAGGAAATAACGCGCGCGGGGCATGGGATAAACCCTTACGGTGCGCGTCAGGGAGTCAGAACATTGACGGTCGGAAGTAACCTTCAATTGAATCGTAAATGTATCATGATAAGTAAAACGATGCTGGACATGGGTAGAATTGAACTGGCTTGAATCGGAAAGTTGCCAGTCGTAATACATGTTTCCTTTAAAAAGATAAGAAGTATTGGTTAGGACAAATAAATTATTTCGAAGACATTGTGCTGTATCATTAATTTGAAAATCTGCCAGCGGCATGGGATTCACAAAAACCTGCTGTGTGGAAGTATCGGAACAACCGAATTCCGAAATTTGAATCAGGCGAGTAAGGAAAGTATCAAAATAATTGTAAGCATGTGAGGAATGATAACTGGAAGAAGTGTCTCCATCTCCAAAATACCAGGCCGCATGCATATTACCATAGGGGATGGTCGAAAGGTTGGTGAAGACAAATAAGTTATTGCTTAAACATTGCTCTGTGTCATTAACGGAATAATTCGCATGAGGCATAGGCCAAACATACACCCATCTGGAAAAGGAATCTGAACAACCTTTCTGACTGGTTGCTTTTAATTGAATCAGGAAAGTATCATAAGTGGAATATGAATGTACCGGATTTATGAGGGTGCTGAATGTACCGTCCCCCAGACTCCACTGATAATTGAGTGAGCCATAATCGATAGAAGTGCTATTGGTAAGTACAAAGAGGTTGTCTTTGAAACATTGTGAACTGTCATTCACCGAAAAGCTGGCCTGGGGCATGGGATCAACAATGAGCCATCTGGATATGCTGTCTCTACATCCCTGTGATGAAACAGCCAGTAACTGGACTTCAAAAGTGTCGTGGTAGGAATAATGATAAGCAGGATGGGTAGCAACAGAACTTCCCGAAGAATCGCCAAAGTCCCAGACATAGCTCATCGATCCATAAGGTATGGAACTGAGGTTTGTAAAACTGAAAAGGTTACCACTTAAACACTGTGAACTGTCATCGATATTGAAAGCAGCTTCTGGCATGGGGAATACGGTAACCTTAGAATTGGCGGTATCGGGACAATTCTTATTCGAGCGGGCTATAAGGCTTATATCAAAGGTATCCCAGGTTGAATAAACATGAACAGGATTTACGGACGATGAGGTGTCTCCGTCTCCAAAATCCCAATTGTATGAAAGACTGCCATTGGACAGGGAAGACAGATTGGTAAAAGTAAATAAATTATTTCTGAAACATTGAAGACTATCATTAATGGTAAAAGAAGCTTTCGGTGAAGGAAAGACAGTGATTTCATGGCTGACAGAATCGCTGCAACCCAGATTTGAGTTAACAACAAGTTTTACTTCATAGGTTCCTTCAGAAGAATAAATATGCTGTGGATGGATTGAATTACTCTGGCTGTTATCACCAAAGTTCCAGTAGTAACTTAAAGAACCTGAAGAAATGCTGGTATTATTGCTAAACACAAACCGGTTTTCGTTCAAACATTGCTGTGAATCATTGATGCTAAATCCACTGACAGGATTGGGGAAAACATAAGCTTTTTTCGTAACCGAGTCGGAACAGCCATAATTACTTGTTGCAACAAGCAAGACCGTAAAAGTATCACTGTTTGAATAAGTATGCAATGGTGATGATAAGTTACTTGATGTTCCGTCTCCCAGGTCCCAGTAATAAATGAGTGAACCGTAAGGAATGCTGGAGGAATTTACAGTTTCAAACGAATTGGTATTCAGGCATTGATTGGAGTCATTAAAATAAAATGATGCCTGGGGCATAGGATAAACCACTATTTGTTTTACGGCCGAATCACGGCAATTCTGATTGGAAATACTAACTAGCAGAACAGAAAAGCTATCGAATGTATTGTAGGAGTGAATGGGGTTTAAAACAGTATCGCTTTGATTGTCCCCAAAATACCATATCTGGCTAAGCGAGCCTGAACTTATAGTTGATTGATTATTGAATGCGAATCGGTTGTACTTTAGACATTGGGTTGAGTCGTTTACCGAAAATTCTGCCTGAGGCATGGGATATACATAAACCTTTCTTGAAATGGAATCACTGCAGCCATAATTGGATGTGGCTTTAAGCCAGACTGTAAATGTATCATCCTGGTTGTAGTGATGTAAAATATTGTTTTGTGAATCAAAATTGCCATCACCGAGATTCCATTGCAAGCTTACTGAACCATAGCTGATAGAAGATTGATTACTGAACAAAAATGAATTTCCTGTAAGACATTGGTCTGTATCATTAATACTGAAATCAGCAACAGGCATAGGTCTGACAACGATGGTGCGGGAAATGGAATCTTTGCATTGATTATCCGAAGTAATGATTAGCTTTACTGTAAATGTGCCTATCTGGGAATAAGAATGTGACGGGTGCATAAGCGTTGATGTTGAGGAATCACCAAAATCCCAATAATAGGTTAGTGCACCTGAACTTATTGAAGAAAAATTGGTAAAATAGAAAAGATTACCAGTCAGGCATTGGTCGGTATCGTTGATGGCAAAATCGGCATCGGGTATGGGGTAATTGTATATTTTGATGATAGTATCCAGAAACCTGCTACAGGAGGTAATATTATCCGTTGCCAGTATTTTAAAATAAGAAGTATCGGTTATACTTCCTGTAAAAAATATCAAAGTGTCTTCACAATCACTGCTTTGAGCTGGCCCCAGGGGATTTAATGAAACCGCATTGTAAAGCCGGTATCGTACATTTTTTTGAGGATGAATAATCAGGATATAAGTTGAGTCGGTGTAACATGCACGGGAGCTGGCAGCCATGATTTCCATGGGACGGCTATACCTGTACAATGCATTGACTTCAGTATGATTGAGAGCGCGATGGTAAATACGTATCTCGTCAATCATTCCTGAAAAGTATTGACCCGGTGAAGAAGCTCCATTCAATGAGCGCCCAATTTCAAGGGGAATATTGACACTTCCTGCGGTGATGCCCGAGGTAACGGCTTTTTGTTTTGTTGCAAGGCAGTTGTCAATATAAAGGTAAATTGAATCTTTCCGGGTGTCAAGCACGGCCGTAACAAAGTGCCACTGATTGTCATTCAGGGCCTTAGCCGAAAGCAAGGTATAACCTCCCGAAATGCCACTGGAGTCATCGCCAAGGTAAAATTGTAATTTTCCCGAGGAAAGAAGTTTCAGCGAGTAAGCAGCTCCGTCAGTACTGTCGCAGGATGAATTTGCATGGCACCGGCTCCATTCAAGCAAAGTTTTTTCAGAACCTGACAGGCTGGTTTTAAACCACAAACTTACAGACCAGCTTCTTTGTCCCGGAACGAATGCGGTATTGTGGATATGTTCTATGTAATCGTTTACTCCATCAAACTGATAAGCATTTCCTTTCACTCCACTGTTGGAAATAGCACCATACACTGTTGCATGGAGATTATTTCCGGAGAAATCATTTGCATTATTACCGAAAGGATAATACACTACCAGCCCTTGATTAAGTGTACTTAAACCGGCTCTGTCGCCCTGACCATCAGGCATGGGATGAACAACAACCTTCCTGGTAGCAGTATCCAAACATCCATAGTTACTCCTAATGGCAAGCCGTACTTCCATTGTGTCGGAAAAGGAATAAGAATGACTCGTATTTCTGGACAGGGATGTGTCTCCGTCACCAAACATCCAGTAGAAACTGTCGTTGCTTCCGTAAAGAATGGTGGATGAATCATAGAATGAAAATAAATTACCTGTCAGACATTGGGAGGAATCATCAATGTAAAAACTGACTTCAGGCAGGGGAAACACAATGAGATTTTGTTCGGAAGTATCGGGACAACCCAGGTTGGAAGTAGCAATTAGTTTTACAGTGTATGTATCGTGTGTTGAGTAAGTGTATTGCGGGTTTATAAGGTGGGATGTATCACCATTTCCAAAATCCCAGATAAAACTCATGGTGCCAGAGCTCAGCGTAGAGTTGTTTGTGAAGACAAATTGCTGTGTGTTCAAGCATTGACTCGTATCATTTACAGAAAATTGACTGAAAGGACTCGGAAATACAATAACACTCTGGTAAGAAGTATCGCGACAACCATGGTTTGAAACCACAAGTAAAACCGCATGGAATGTATCAACAGAGGTATAACGGTGGTAGGGATTGGCAACATTCGAGGAGTCTCCGTCACCAAAGCTCCAAAGGGTAGACCATGTACCGCTGGAAATTGAAGACGAATCCATAAAATGAAAACGATTTTCATTAAAACAAGCGGTTGTATCAGATATGTATATTTTTGACTCAGGATCTGGCCAGACAAAGACTCTGTGACCCGTTGAGTCCTTGCAACCATAAATACTCGTAACAACCAGACTGACATCAAATGAATCATAAGTCGAATAAGTGTGAATGGGATTTTTACTTGTGGAAGTATCCCCGTCACCAAAATACCAGAGATAATTCAAATTGTCATAAGGTATATATGTAGTGTCTTGAAATACAAAATTCTGATAATGAAAACATTGCTGGCTATCATTTACGGTAAATCCTGCCTGAGGCTCAGGTCTTACATAAACATTTTGCCTTACTGTGTCGGTGCAACCTGAATCTGAAACAGCTACCAGCATGATTTCAAATGTATCCCAGGCGGGGTAACTTACAGGTGGAACAAAGACGCTTGTCGAAGTATCACCGTTACCAAAGTCCCAGTAATAGGAAAGGGTTGATGACGAACTAATGGTTGAAGTATTAACCAGATAAAAGATATTATTGGTAAAGCATTGCAAAGTGTCATTTACAAACAAGGAGGCATCGGGGCTGGTCATAATTCGAACGGTTTTTGTCAAAGAATCTTTGCCTCCGTGATCGGAAGTGGTTACCAGTTTTACTGTAAATACCCCCAGCTTTGAATAATGATGAGTAGGATTTTTCAGATTGGAAGTATCACCGTCACCAAAATCCCAGTGATAGCTTGCAATACTACCACTTTCAATGGTGCTGGAATCCGTAAAAACAAAAAGATTATCTTTCAGACACTGAGCAGTATCGTTGATATGAAAAGCAGTATTCGGTCTGGGATAAATAATAACCTGGTGAATAATACTGTCAACTATGTTGCAACGGTAAATCACGAGCAGAACATTGTAAGTCCCTGTATCGGAAAACTTAAAAGTAGGATTGTACTTTGTTGAAGTATCAGGCTGTGAAGCATTGGGGTCATTAAACTTCCAGAAGACAGAATCGATGCGTATACTATCTGCAATTAAAAATCTTGTGACTTCATCCTCATAGTTGTTGGAGTAACTGAATCCAGTATTCGGATTAAAATAGGATTGAACAAAAGTAGGAAGTCCATATCTTCCCCGATTGGGGGAAACGGAAGGCCCTGTAAGAGAAAATCCGCATGAAGTACCAAGCTTATCAGGATAATTGATAACAGAAAGATAGGTTGCATTATTTCTGGTGATATAGATTTTTCCATCTGATGCCAGTTGCATAGCGCCAAAACCGTTAGTAGAACTGGAAAGATTGACAATAGTTGTCATGGAGTTCTGGATAGCAGAAGCAGAACCGGCTGCCAGATTCCATTGCCAGATGCTATTGGGTCCTCCATAGGCAGACCAACCCGAAGCATAAAGAACATTTCCGTTAGGTGAAAATTCCAATCCATAAACCCCTTTCAGGTTGCCTGTCAATTTAACCGGATTGCTAACAACACCAGTTGTGTAGTTAAAATCAAATACTTCCACAGCCCCGCATGAATTGGGGCACCAGGTAGGAGTAGCATTGGGAAAGCTATAATTACAACCATCATAGGTAATGGCAACGGCTATTTTTCTACCGTCAGGAGAAGCTTTCATATAGCCTCTTGAATTACCGTATCCATTGTTAGTGCCTCCCTTATGTTCAGTGCCAACTGTAGAAACTACGGCTGAAGTATCAACCCCTGCCGGTGTTATTAAAAAAGCATAGAATTTTTTTCCGGCATTACTGGGATTTCGTGTATAACCATGCGCTATTACCCAGATATCCCTGTTATTGCAATGACGAACTGCTGTAATTTTTTCAGCCAGTTTAACCCCTGAAGGTGTGAGTGGAATGTTTTTCTGTCCTGCAGGAACATCCCCCAGTCCATTGTTGAGGGTCATGTCCACAAGGGTATAACGTAATCCGTTCTGTAGATAATTCTGGGTAGCATCAATAGTAAAAACATAAAATGTGTCTGGACTTACAGGATGTGGAACTATAACACCACTTTGTGTGGAAGAGTTATGGCCCATGAGTCCTGTTTCCATAACCTGATGGTTTTTATTCCATATGGTCATTCCATCTGTGTAAAATAATAGGTTACCATTGGAGTCTGATATGGTTGCGCATCCCTCAAGGTTATTGATTTGACCACCACTAAAACCCTGAGGTGGGCTTGTATTAAATGATAAACCAGCATGATTTCCGAAAATCCATATGTTTCCCTGTCCCGTTTGTGCATGCGAATTCTGAAAATCAAAGAATATAAGCAATAAGGTTAGAGGAGCAAGCCATATTATCCGTTTCAGTGTCATCATCATTTATTGCTTAATAAATGGAACATTCCATACAGTTTCTTTTGTTACCACAGTTAAATTATATATGCCTCTTGAAAGGAATGAAACGGATAGAATGTATCTGCTATTCAGTGAAATATGACCGGAAGACCATAATAATTTACCACCCATGTCTGTAATATATAATTGGCCATAGATGGGATTATGGCTTGATTTAATGGTGATAAAATCAGACGCAGGGTTAGGGAAAATCTCAAAGTTATTTACTATCTTTTCATGAAATCCATTGGTAGTATCCAGAAAAATAACCACGCTGTCCATACCCTGGCAACCATTCGAATCATAGACAATAATTGATATCGAATTATTCCCGGGATTCAAATCCTTTCCTGAAATAACAATCCATCTAAGGGTATCACCGGTTGACCATAAATAGGATTCATAAGGTTTCTTGGTGGTCAATAAAATCGTATCCTGCATATGAATTGTGGTATCCTGGCCGATATCTGGCCTGGGCTGAGGACTGACTGTGATTGTTTTTGTCATGGAATCAGAGCAAAATTTACCGTTTGTAATGAGGAGTTTAACGATATAAACACCGTCTTCATTATAATGATAGGTAATATGACGGGAAAATAATTGAGTGCCATCACCGGTTGACCAGACCGGATAGTAATAGTTTGAGTCGAACGATGAAAGGTTTGTAAATTCAAAAAGATTATTTTCCCAACATTGAATGGAATCGTTAACTGAGAATTGAGCTTCTGGGTCAGGATAAACAATTACTGATTCTGAAATCGTATCACTGCATAGCTTTTCAGAAATGCCCACCAATGTTATCATATGATTTCCTGGGGTGCTAAAACTGAAGGAAGGATTTGAAATGGTATCAGACAGCAAGCCATCGGAATACCATTTATAACTAAGGGAGCCGGAAGAGATAGATGAAAGGTTTGTGATGTTAAACTGGTTAAATCTTTCGCACGCAGAAATCGTGTCTATATGGAATTTCAGAGATGGAACAGGAAAAACATCTAATATTACGGAATCTGTGTCCGAGCAATTCTGATTCGATATAGCTATCAAATGAATTTCATGTTTACCTTCATTCTGGAAATGATAAAGTACAGAAGATGTCGTATCGGTTTTAGAACCATACTTCCACAAATATTTTACTGAGGATGAACTGGAGAGATTGCGGGCAGAAAGCCTGAAATAATTTTCTTTCAAACAGTGGTTGAAAGAATCGAGTTTTATCTTAACATCCGGGTCAGAGTAAATCATTACCTGATTATGTGCAGTGTCAAGACAACCTTTATTTGTCCCCGAAATAAGCATGATTGAATGCAGTCCTGTATCGGCAAATGTAAAAGTAAGATTTCTCAGCCTGCTGATGAATTGATTGTCTATGAACCATAATGTGGAATCCGGTTTACCGGAAGTAAATTCCAGGGTGGATGTATCGGAAAGAATAATCTGGTTGTTCTTCAGACAATAACTCTGGGATTGTAATGAAAACCCTGCGAGTGGTTCCGGGTATATTTCCAGAGACATTTCCGCTGTATCCTTACAATTGTTATTTGAATAAACCACAAGGCGGGTGATATAAGTACCGGGTTGAGCATAAGTGTGCCATGTATGCCTTGAAGTATCGAAATGGCCGTCACCAAAATCCCATAAAAATTGTATTGTACCGGAAGAAATTCCTGAATTGTTGGTATATTGGAAATGATGATTATCAAAACAAAGAGCTGTGTCCTGAGTCTGAAAGGCTGCGTAGGGTACAGGATAAATTCGAATATCAAAAACGGAAGTATCCAAACAAGCAGAATCAGTGATAGCTACAGTCATTCCGTGATAATAACCGGCTTGCTGGTAAAAATGGTTTCCCTGAGTGAAAGTATCCACCGTTCCATCTCCGAAATTCCAGATATATTCTGCAACAAAACTGTCACCGGAGGCTTGAAAAGAAAGGGGTTGTTCATACATGCAGGCACCTGTATCACTAACAAAGATGGAGGTAGAGGGCGTGGGGTTAATATAAACCAGTTTGTTAAATGTATCGCTACAGCCTGCCTGAGAGGTAACTACAAGCTTAACCTGATGATTACCCGGTTGATTGAATGAAAAACTAAAAGTATCCCCAGCAGTAATCAGGGTGTCTTCTACATACCAGGATGCTTGAAGAGCCCCCGATGAGATATAACTTGTGTTGAAAAATTTCACAGGATAACCTTTGCAAAAGGGTGGGGAAGAAAGTGTAAAACCCGCTCTGGGATAAGGGTGTAAACTAATCTGAACTGTATCCGATGCTACAGTGTTGAAATCTCCCATTACAATTCCTATCAAGGTCATGGATGTGTCAACTGTAATACTTCTGGATGTGGAAAGGGTATCCCCGTTAGAAATCCATACATAAGAATAATTTAAACCATCAGGAGCGCTGAAAGTAATGGAATCTCCGAAGCATATAGTTACATCCTGACCGAGGTCAATATAAGGTTTATCATAAATCCTTATGTCATCAATAGCAATATCGCTCCAGTAACTGGCCGGAATGGCTTTAAAACTAATCTGGCTCAAATTACTAAAAGAGTCAAGGGAAACTTCAGCTTTATGCCATTGATTTCCCTGGTTGCCTGAAATATACCACAATGAATCTTGAATCGTAAAACCCATTTCAGCCATGAGAATGAGACTACCTACCGGCTGGTTAATCTGGGGGTCGGAATACATGTGATACCAGAACTCTAAATAAGGATTGTTCAGTATTTCAAGATTCAAATCTGGAGAATGAAAAATAGCATTTTGATTGACATGATTTAAGGCAGAAGCATAGTAATAGTATAGACCATCATGAGCTGAGGACGGGCCTGTCCCGTAGGTAGGCGTGCTATTTTTTTTGCGTGTCCAGTCAAAATCATCATTTTCATCCTGAGACCAGTATGCATTACTGCTTTCAAAACTTTCCTGGTAAGGAAAATTTGAAATTAAATAATAGGTTGTTTCCAGGGTATCATTGACGGGATTTCCATCGCTTTTATTGTTCGGATTTTCAGTCCAGATTTTTAAAGTGTGAAGGCCATGAGATAGGTTTACGGTATCTATTAAAACATACAATTGGCTGTCTTTTGCAATCCCACCACCAGTTCGCAAGAAAGATTTTGTTGGTAAGGTATCTATTTTCCACTTTATCGTTACGGTTGTTAGTGCCTGGGTTCCTGAATTTCTTAAAAGTGCATAGAGATAATCATGATTAACAATATCAAAATCTACGATGCCTGCATCATAAGCCAATTCACCTGTAATGATGATGTCATCAATACAGACCCCGTATCCATAGGAAGCTTCACCTTCGAAAGCTATATAATAGTTGGAATTGGGATTGGGAAGGGTGACCGTTCTTAAAGTCCAGTTGGGAGTATTGGTGCCGAAGTATGCGATCAGAGTCCAGTTTCCTGAACCGACTTTGTAATAAATTCTTAGTTTGTCCTGATCATTTCCCCATTTTTCCCGTGCTTCATAAAATTTCAACTTAACATTACCCAGACCACTGAGATTCAAAGGAGGGGTAATCAATCGACATGTACTTCCGGATGAAGAGAAAAGGAATGCATTGCGGGTACCGCTATGCGCTGAGGAGGGATGTTTTGTTCCATTGTGATTATAACCTCCGTTATTAATGATAAATGTATCCGTACCGTTAACCTGTACCTGTGACCAACCGTTAGGAAATGTAGAAGATGAATTAAAATCCTCGTCAAGGACAACGAGCTGGGAAAAAAGCTGGAAATTATACAGAAATAATAAAAGTAAGAAAGTAAAATAAAGAATTTTTTTATTTGAGATCATAATATAATTGCCATTGGTATTTACTTCAAACTTAATCAAGACAAATTAATATGCGAATTATTTTTCATGTATTTATGACGAAAAAAAGTAACCTTCGTTGTTAAGAGGAAATCCGGACATGTATAATTAAAGAAATAAATCATATCAAAACCATGAATAAACC
>CAYNBC010000006.1:0-6270 GCA_964395255.1 uncultured Sphingobacteriales bacterium
AAATAGGGTATTTCATTTAGGGGATAGAATCAGAATTTTAACAATTGGAAAGAAATATTTATGAAACAAATAATTTTCAGTGAATTAGATTGGGGAATAAGTTATTCAAGGTGGAGCTCATGTCCCATTTTATTTTGTTTGGTTTTAAGGTAATTTAAATTGTGCTTATTGGGTGGTATTTCAAGCGGAACCCTCTCGACAATTTCAAGTCCATAACCCTGCAACCCAATTCTTTTAGCGGGATTGTTGGAAATAAGTCTTATTTTTCTGATTTTCAAATCTCTTAAAATCTGAGCTCCAACTCCATAGTCTCTTTCATCGGCATTAAATCCCAGATGAATATTAGCTTCAACTGTGTCCATTCCCTGCTCTTGAAGCTTATAAGCTTTGAGTTTGTTGAGCAGGCCAATGCCTCTACCTTCCTGATTCATATACACAATGACCCCTTTGCCTTCTTTTTCAACCATTTTCATGGCTTGATGAAGCTGGGGGCCACAATCACAGCGATATGAGCCAAAGATATCCCCTGTCACGCAGGACGAATGAACACGAACAAGGACAGGTTCGTCTTCTTCCCAGCTACCTTTAATAAGTGCCAGGTGAATTTCGTTGGTGGTAATCTGCCGGTAAGCAGCTACATCAAAATTACCAAATTCAGTGGGTAAATCTACTTCGACAAGCCGTTCAATAAGGGATTCATTTTGCAATCTGTATTCAATCAAGTCCTTAATGGAAATAATTTTCAGGTCAAATTTTTTAGCAATTTTTAATAAATCTGGCAGGCGTGCCATGGTACCATCATCGTTCATGATTTCAACGATAGCACCCACAGGTTCAAACCCAGCCAGACGGGCAAGGTCAATGGCAGCTTCGGTATGTCCTGCTCTCCGCAGCACACCTCCCTCTTTGGCACGAAGAGGAAATACATGCCCCGGACGGGCAAAGTCATTGGCTGTAATATTGGGGTCGATCAAGGCTCTAATGGTTTTGGCACGGTCGTGTGCTGAAATACCTGTTGTGCATCCATGACCTTTTAAATCAATAGATACGGTAAAAGCTGTTTCATGCAAACCTGTATTCCTGGATACCATTAAATTTAACCCCAGCAAATCAGCACGGGTTTCCAGAATTGGAGCACAAATCAACCCTCTGCCCTCGCGGGCCATAAAATTGATGATTTCGGGCGTTACATTTCGGGCTGCAGTAACAAAATCGCCTTCATTTTCCCGATCTTCATCATCCACTACGATGACAAGTTTTCCTTTTTTAATATCCTCTATGGCTTCTTCAATGGTGTTAAACATGCTATTGAAATCTTTCTGTTGGTTGCCAAATATTCGAATTTATTCCTTTTAAATATTTAAAAAACCCGACCATTAATGCAGCATTCATATAATAAAAATGCGTAAAATAGCGCAGCAAAGATAGATGAACTTTTATGGAACGCAAAATATTGTCAATGAAAGGCAAAGAAAGAAAAAACACTTGCATTATAAAAGTCATCCGGTAAAAATCATGCCTGTTGATAAGGAACAAATTGCTCACCAGTGCCAGTATAAGTAAAAACGGTACAAACCATCTTATTACTTTGTGCGACCAGAACGCAAAAGAATAACCTTTCCACGGTTTAAGCAGCAACTTCTTGAATCTGTTAAGATTTTGAAAATTACCTATCGAAATGCGAATTTTTCTCCTGAATTCTTCTGAGATTTTATTGGAAACATCTTCAAAACAAACAGCTTCCAGGTCATTGATACATTTGCCACCCCGCTCAATAACACTCATGGTTATAAAAAAGTCATCCATAAAGAATTTATCTGGAACGGGTTGAAACCATGATTTTCGGATGGCATAACATCCTCCAAAAGCACCAATCATGCTCCCCCACAAAATACCTTCATAATATTTTGTTCTGTTTTCCCAGCTAATGTATGTTTCCTCCTGAATCGAAATGCCCTCTTTTTTAAATCGAGAATTGATAATGTTTGCTCCTGCAAGTACTATGGAAGGATTATTAAAATGCCGGCAAAGTTTTTCAAGGGTGTCCGGTTGAAATATTACATTGGCATCTGTTAGCACAACAATTTCATAATTGACCCCGGGTACAAGCTGATTCAGTATTCCCGATTTACCTGTTCTTTTATCAAACCTGACCAGCTTAATCATAGAATATCTTTGAGCAAGTTTTAATACTATCTCATCCGTTTTATCTGTTGAACAATCCGAACCAACCCAGACTTCAAGTTTATCCAGCGGATAGGTAGTATCTACAATGGACAGGAGTTTTTTTTCAATCACTTTTTCTTCATTATAAGCAGCAATCACAATACTTATACCCGGAAAAAGGCTTTTTTCTTCCGGCACATATACAGGTTTTTTAAACCTTGCCAGGAGCCTTACTAACAAAGGATAAAACAAATAGGTGTGAAGTATAAAAATGACACTGATATAAAAGACAATTGTCATGAATTGTTTTTGTTTAAGTTATTAAGCCAGTTCAAGCATTTTGCCACGATAAACTTATTATCATAATTATTCTTCACATTCTGAAGAGCGTTGTTTCCCAGAATTTCTATTTTTTCAGGATTCTTGAACAGATTTATAATTGCACTGGCAAATTCTTCAGCTTTTTCAGCCAGAATAATATTCTGGTTATGTTTACAGAGGATACCTTCAGCACCAATGGGCGTAGAAATGATGGCTTTCCCGGCAGCCATGGCTTCAATGATTTTAATTCTCATTCCGCTTCCGGATAGCAAAGGTACAACCATGATTTGTTTGGAATACATAAAAGAGATGGCATCCTGAACTTCACCCACCACTTTGATTCCTTTCTGGTTGTAAGAATAAAACTCATCGGGCATATTTCTGCCTGCTAAATAAAAAGTGCTTTGCGGGATTTCCTTCTGAACAAGAGGCCAGACTTCATGAATAAACCACTTTATTCCTTCCTGATTGGGTATCCAGTCCATGGCACCCAGATGAAAGGCCGAATAAGGCTCAGGATATACATTATGGGCTTCATATAATGTATCCAGCCCCGTTGGTAATACATACATGGGAACATTGATACCCATTTCCTTAAAAATCTTTGCGTCTACTTCCGTTATTGACAAAACAGCATCAAATTGACAGGACAGATTTTTTTCTTCCCTGCGTAATCTTTTCGTTAAATTTTTGAGGTAATATTTTTTAATGATATGATTTGTAACATCGGCTGTTCTTTGCCAGATTAAAAATTCGGCATTGTGAGAACGAAGCACTATTCCGGCTGATGAAAATTGCCGGATGACACGGACATACCCAGCCATTTTCAGGCTTTCTATGATAATCCAATCAAAGCTGTTTTGTTTTAATATGGAAATTAATTCCTTCTCAAAAGCTTTATTAAAATAGCGGCTCAAGTAATAAGGTTTTCGAGAAAACAGGAAATTGGAAAGTGTTCCTCTGAAAGTAATCCGGGTATTTAAAGGAACAAAAAAGGCTCTGGCATTTGAAAAAACCGGGTCATAAGCAGGAATTTGCGGTTCAGGATGTTTTTCGGTTACCGGAATAAGAAGCGTCAACTGAACATTGTTCTGAATTAAACCCTGACTAAGGCGATACATTGCTATGGCCCCTCCATCTTTCAGGGGGTAAGGTGGTCGAAAACATATCTGAAGGATTTTCATGGATTTATTTTGTTCTCCGGTGATTCAACAAAATTTTTACTTCCAAACCATTTATTTATCGCCCCAAGCAAGTATTCAATTCTAAAAATAATGGAATCACGGTTGGCTTTTAATAGCAGGAAAATACTGACAGGCCCGATGATAATAATGGGAAGCCACATTCCCAACACCGAAGATATGATATACTTCCTGGCTAATTTTTCGCCAATGATAGAAATGATATAAAAAGCAATAAAGAGGAACAACGATACAACGCCAGGTAATCCCAGGCCTCCTTTACGGATAATGGCTCCCATGGGTGCACCGATTAAAAACAGAAAAACAATGGAAAAAGCAAGAACGATTTTACGGTACCATTCTATTTCATAACGCACAATGGTATCTTTCATGAATTCATATTCCGTACGGGGATTTTGAATGAGGTATTTAACCGTCCGGGCTGAGGCACCGGCACGGGTAAGTAGTCTTTTTCTTTCTTCAGGTGGAAAATTATCTATAAATTTTTTTTCCTTAAAGTCAAGAGTTTGAGGAGTTTTATCATCCAGCAAGCTGTCCTGGATATAATAAACCTGAGGGCGCAGATATCTTCTGACCATCTGGCTGATATTATGTTGTTTTTGAATTACGGAATCTCTTAGATAAACCAATTCGTCCATGCGCAACATCTTAAAATTACCTCTGAAAAGGCTTATATCCGTTCTGTCCAGCTTAAACGAAGACAAATCGAACCGAATAGAATATTCGTCAAAATAAGTACGGCTTGCCTGATAATTTGTATAGCTGTTTTTCATATTTCTTATTTCCTCATAACGGACACCCTTTTTAAGGTTGAGAGTAAGCCATTGTTCGTCAGGAGATAGGTACATGGTACCTTCTTCTGCACGAATCACTATGTTGTTGTCCAGCCCTGATGTGTGGTCGTAAATGAGGATATCATACAATTTATTGTCATCTTTTTTCTTTACACGGATAGAATAATCATCTATACCGTTGTAAAATATGCCGGGTTGCAAATCAAAAGCAGGTTTTTTTGTTTTAATATCCCAGAGTAAAGCACCAAACTGAAGGTTGGCTTTGGGCAGGGTATAATTTGCAAACAAAAATGCACCCATAGCCACAAGAATTATTACAACCCCCAGAGGTTTTATAGTAGATATAAGAGAAACTCCGGCCGATTTGGCTGCAATCAATTCATTGTTTTCTGCCATAGATCCCAATGTCATGATTGAGCTGAGCAATACAGCGAGAGGCAAAGCCATGGGCACCAGATGGGCAGATGCATAAAAAATCAATTCACCAATGACATACCACTCCAATCCTTTACCAGCCAGGTCATCAATGTATTTCCACAAAAATTGCATAATCAGGATAAACATAGAAAGGGCGAAAGTGATGGCAAAAGGCCCGACAAACATTTTCAATATCAGGATGTGAAGTTTTTTCACAGGTATAAATTCAACACAAACTTAAAAGATTATTTTATGCTTCAGCGCTCAAGGTTTTATAAAATCTTTACTTCGAAAAACGCTTTTCAACCATAAAATTTCCAATGACAAGCAAATCCATTTCTGTTTTTAAAAAACATTGCAAGGCATCTTGAGGTGTACATACAATGGGTTCCCCTCTGATATTAAAACTGGTGTTTAGCAAAATACCTGTTCCCGTCAATTTTTTTATTTCTTTCAAAAGCCTTAAAAACAAAGGATGTGATGAAGAATCCACGGTTTGTAGCCGGGCTGAGTAATCAGCATGCGTAACAGAAGGGTAAGGTGTTTTGGGATGTGTCAGTTTGTCTTCCCAGTTTGAATTTTTCGCAGGTAATGGATTTCTTAACTCTTTTTTAAAATAATCAATAAACAACATGTAGGGCGAATAAACACCCAGTTCGAAAATCCGGGGAGCATCTTCCCATAATACGGCCGGAGCAAAAGGTCTGAAGCTTTCCCGGAACTTAATTTTCATATTTACCCTTGATTGCATCTCAGGATTTGTAGCCGAGGCTAAAATACTGCGACACCCAAGAGCCCTCGGACCGAATTCCATTCGCCCCTGAAACCAGCCGATTACTTTACCATCAAGCAGGGCAGATGCCGTTTTTTTAACAAGTTCCTCATCCGGTAACAAATGGTATTTCACATCCTCATTTTTGCTCAATTTTAATTCTATTTCATGATGAGAAAAAGAAGGTCCCAGTAAGGAACCCTTCATGGCATCAGGCTGGACTATCTTTCGTTTTATCTTCAAATGCAAATAAGATACGGCCAGAGCAGCTCCCAGTGCACCGCCAGCATCACCCGCAGCAGGTTGAACCCAGATGTTTTTAAAAAGTCCCGAACGGAACAAAATCGTATTGGCCACACAATTTAAAGCCACACCTCCTGCCAGACATAAATTGCTTTCTTTTGTTTGTTTCACAATTTCATTCCCCAGTAAAAAAATTACTTCTTCAGTAATTTTCTGGGCAGCGTATGCAAGGTTGCAATGTTCCTGTAAAATTTTCGATTCTTCCTGCCGTCTGCTGATGTGAAAAAGTTGTTCCCATTTTTTATCAGGAATGATTTTTAAATCGTGGGTATAGGAAAAATAATCCGTATTTAAC
>CAYNBC010000006.1:6280-14015 GCA_964395255.1 uncultured Sphingobacteriales bacterium
TTCTTTGATTTGCTTAATAAAAAACAGGGTTTGTTTATCATCGGGATTTCCATAAGGAGCCA
The DNA here is from genome assembly GCA_964395255.1 of uncultured Sphingobacteriales bacterium. Classification (GTDB taxonomy): domain Bacteria; phylum Bacteroidota; class Bacteroidia; order CAILMK01; family JAAYUY01; genus CAYNBC01. Next base: position 6,343 of record CAYNBC010000006.1, read on the forward strand.
GGCCCATTAATTTATATTCGCCACTATTAACCTTAAAACCCAAAAAATAAGTAAAAGCAGAATAAAACATACCCAGTGAATGCGGAAAATGAATACTTTTCCAAAGGCGAATTTCATTTCCCTGAGCCGTTCCCCAGCTTAATGACTCCCATTCTCCTACCGCATCTATGGTTAGCACAGCAGCTTTTTCGAAGGGAGATGGATAAAATGCCGAGGCGGCATGTGAAAGATGATGAGACGAAAATAATATGGGTACATGGGAAACGGGAAAACCCGTTTTTTTCATTTCTTTTTTAATGAGTTCTTTAAAAAAGAGTTTACTTCCTGCCCAAACAGGAATAGCCTTTAAAAATGCTTTCCATCCGCGAGGCGCAACCTGATAAAATGTTTCAAGGATTCTTTCTACTTTAAGCAGTGGTTTTTCGTAAAAAACAATGGCACTTAATTCTTCAGGATAACTGACTTTTCCTTCTTTCAGGCAATATTGAACAGCATGGGAGGGAAAAGACGGGTCGTGCTTGAATCGTGTAAACCTTTCTTCCTGAGCAGCAGCTATGATTTCACCGTCACGCACCAGACAGGCTGCCGCATCATGATAAAACGCGGATATTCCAAGTACTAAACTCATTTTCCTATTTAAAACATGCTTCGCCAAAAAGGCATTTTGCAAAAATAACATTCCCGCTTGAAAAAGAGGATTTTAATCATCCTTCCTTCAGCCACTTTCGGCTGGTATGGTTATTGACAAACTCATTTAACAAAAATGCTTGTTCAATTGCTTTCATTAACTTTGCAGCAACTTTTTTTATATATCGAAGTCTAAAACATATAGAACAATTTGATTTATGGCTAATTTAATTACAAAGGCCCTTCAATCTATTTTTGGGAGTAAATCTGAAAGAGATATAAAACAAATTTTACCTATCGTAGCGGAAATAAACCGCTATTATGAAGAATTTCATTCTCTTACAAATGATGAATTAAGAGCCAAAACACAGGAATTCAAAAATTACATCCAGGAACAAACACGCCCCATTGATGAAGAAATTAATTCTTTAAAACAAAAAATCGAGGAAGAAGAAAACATCACTGCAGAAGATAAAGATGATTTGTTCAAGCAAATTGACAAACTTGAAAAATCCAAAAATGAAACTATTGAAAAAGCCTTGAATGACATTCTTCCTCAAGCCTATGCAGTAGTTAAGGAAACCGCCAGAAGATTTACAGAAAATGAAACTCTTGAAGTAACTGCTACGGAGCTGGACCGCGACCTGGCTGCCAGAAAAGACTTTGTGACAATTCAGGGAGACAAAGCCATATACAAAAACGAATGGGAGGCTGCCGGTGGCAAGATAAAATGGAACATGATTCACTATGATGTCCAGTTGATTGGCGGTGTTGTTTTGCATCAGGGAAAAATTGCCGAAATGGCTACCGGTGAAGGTAAAACTCTTGTTTCCACTTTGCCTTTGTATCTGAATGCGCTGGCTGGCAAAGGTGTTCATCTGGTTACGGTAAATGATTACCTTGCCCGCAGGGATGCCGAATGGAACGGTCCTATTTTTCAATTTCTTGGTCTTACGGTTGATTGTATTGAATATCACAAACCCAATTCTCCCGAAAGACGAAATGCCTACCTGGCTGATATAACTTATGGTACCAACAATGAATTCGGCTTTGATTACCTGCGTGACAATATGGCACGCAGTATTGAAGACCTGGTTCAAAGAGAACATCATTATGCTATAGTTGACGAAGTTGACTCCGTTCTTATTGATGATGCCCGTACACCTTTGATTATTTCCGGCCCTACAGAAACCAGCGATGAAGAACAGAAGAAATTTTATGAGCTTAAACCCCGCGTTGAAAAACTTGTAAAAGCTCAAAAAGAATATGTTACAAGAGCTTTAAATATCGCCAGAAAAGGAATTGAAGAACATGGCTTTAATCTCAAACCCACGGATGAACCTGCCATGATGCTTTTAAGGGCTTATCGTGGGTTGCCCAAGCACAAGCCTTTAATAAAATTTCTCAGTGAAGACGGTGTTAAATCCTTCCTGCTGAAGGTTGAAAATTATTATTTGCAGGAACAGGCTAAAAATATGCCTGAGATTGACAAAGAACTTTATTTTGTCATTGAGGAAAAACACAATTCCATTGAAATAACTGAAAAAGGTATTGACCTTATTACAGGAAGCGGTGATGACCCTAACTTTTTCATCCTTCCGGATGTAGGCAGTGAAATTTCCCGAATTGAGGAAATGGACATTCCCGAAGAGGAAAAGGCCCAGAAAAAGAATGAACTGCTAAACGATTTTTCCATCAAATCGGAACGAATTCATATTATCAATCAGCTTCTTAAAGCATATACTCTTTTTGAAAAAGATGTAGAGTACATTATTGCAGATGGAAAGGTTAAAATCGTAGATGAACAAACAGGAAGGATACTTGAAGGAAGAAGATATTCAGAAGGGCTTCACCAGGCCATCGAAGCCAAAGAAAATGTAAAAGTTGAAAAATCCACCCAGACCTATGCCACCATAACCCTTCAAAATTATTTCCGTATGTACCATAAGCTGGCCGGGATGACAGGTACAGCAGAAACAGAAGCCAACGAATTCTGGCAAATTTATAAGCTGGATGTTGTGGTCATACCCACCCACCTCCCTGTTATCAGAGAAGATAAGGAAGATAAAATTTACCGCACCAAAAGGGAAAAATACAATGCCGTTGTAGAAGAAATAGAAAGTTTAATCGAGCAGGGAAGGCCTGTTCTTGTAGGTACTACTTCGGTAGAAGTTTCCGAGTTGTTAAGTAAAATTCTGACTCGTAGAAAAATCAAACATAATGTATTGAACGCTAAGCACCACCAGCGTGAAGCAGAAATTGTAGCACAGGCTGGTTTGGCAGGGACAGTCACTATTGCCACCAATATGGCAGGTAGAGGTACCGACATCAAGCTAGGCCCAGGTGTTAAAGAAGCTGGTGGATTGGCTATTATCGGTACGGAAAGACATGAATCCCGGAGAATTGACCGTCAGTTGAGAGGTCGTGCAGGAAGACAGGGTGACCCGGGTTCGTCACAATTTTATGTGAGCCTTGAAGACGACCTGATGCGCTTGTTTGGCTCTGACCGGATGGCTCGTTATATGGACCGCCTTGGATTAAAAGAAGGAGAAGTCATTCAGCACCCCATGATTACCAAATCCATTGAACGTGCCCAGAAAAAAGTGGAAGAAAACAATTTTGGGATTCGTAAACGCCTTCTGGAATACGATGATGTCATGAATTCTCAGCGGGAAGTTATTTATACCCGCAGAAGAAATGCCCTTTATGGTGACCGCCTTGAAATTGACATCAATAACATGCTGATGGATTTCTGTGAAGATCTGGTTAACATACATAAAGAAACTGGAGATTATCATGCTTTCATGAATGACATCATGCGCTATTTTGCCTCCAAACCCAACATCACTGAACAGGAATTCATAGAAAATCGAATTCAAGACCTGACTCAAAAGCTATTTGAGGAAATTAAAGCTGCTTACAAACAGAAAGTAGAGAACATTGTACAACGAGCTTATCCCATTATTAAACAGGTTTACGAACAAAGGGGGAAAGTTTTGAAATATATTGTGGTACCTTTTACCGATGGTACCAATATTATCGAAGTACTGGTTGACCTTGAAAAAGCCTATAAATCAAAAGGAAAAGAAATTGTCCGTGCTTATGAAAAAATGACAGCACTTCATTATATCGACCGGGCATGGATGGAGCATCTCAGAGAACTGGACGATTTGAAGCAATCGGTACAAAATGCTGCCTATGAACAAAAAGACCCCATTCTTATCTATAAACTGGAGTCCTTTAAGTTATTTGAAAATATGCTTGGAAGGATTAACCGCGAGGTTATTCCTACCATTTTCAAAGGAAACATTTTAACCCAGGACCCCGAGCAGGTGAGCGAAGGAAAAGAAAGAAGAAGAACCGACATGAGTCATTTAAAAACTTCACGACCATCTGACTTTGAAGGGACAAAAATGCCCGAAGCAGCCGGTAACACCCAGCCTCAAAAACGTGAACCTGTAAGGGTAGAGAAAAAAATAGGAAGAAATGAGCCCTGCCCTTGTGGTAGTGGTAAAAAATATAAACATTGTCACGGAAAAACAGCTTGATATGGAAAATATTTCGCAGTACATAGAACAAACCTTATTGAAACCTGATATTTCGAAAGAACAAATCAAAAACTTAATTGAAGAATCGCTTCAATACCAATTTCTGGGAGTATGTGTGCCTCCTTATTTTGTGAAATATGCCCGTGAATTAATTGGAGAGAAAAACCTGAAGCTTGTTACTGTTATTGGTTTTCCGCTGGGATATCAGATGGTTAGCGCCAAAACGGAAGAAACCCGCAAAGCCATTGAAGATGGCGCTGATGAGCTGGACATGGTTATCAACATTGCTGCTATTAAATCCGGTGAATATAATCATGTAAAAGATGGCGTTGAAGGTGTTGCTACACTATGCAGGTTGAAGAGCAAACCTTTGAAGGTAATTATTGAAACCGGCTTGCTGGAAGAAGAGGAAATCATCAAAACATGTGAATTACTGGCTGAAATCGGAGTAGATTTTGTAAAGACCTCTACAGGATTTAACGGCACCGGTGCCACCGTTGAAACCGTCAAATTATTAAGACAGATTTTACCTTCAAAAATAGGCATCAAAGCTTCCGGTGGAATCCGAACCTACGAGTTTGCCTGTCAACTGATTGAAGCAGGGGCATCAAGAATTGGTACTTCTTCTGGTGTTCAAATTGTCAAAGAAATGCCATCTTAATGAAAAATCTTTTTTTCATACTTGGCATTTTGGTTCCTTTTTTAAATCATCCATTGTATGGACAAAACCAAGTGGATACCTTCCATGCAGGAAATTCCAGAATTATTAAAAGTGCTTATTTAGATTCCCTGATAGCTCACTCCGCTGTATTTCAGAAAAATAAAGCTGTTATTGATGGATACAGGATACAGATTTATAGCGGCTTAAACCGTATTGATGCCAATCAGGTAAAAAGTAAATTTCTCAAGTATTTCCCGGATATTAAAACATATTTGATTTACCAGAGTCCTTATTATAAAGTCCGGGTGGGAGATTTTCACAATCGCGTTGAAGCCCTACCGTTATTAACTGCCTTAAAAGAACTTAATGAATTCAGGTATGTTCTGTTGATCCCGGACAAAATTTTTTTCCCGGAACTTAAAAACTCCCTGAATGAGTAAAGACTTAAAAGCTGAAATTGCATCACTGAGCAGGGATTTGTACGAGGAAGCACTTGGCTACAGACGATGGTTGCATCAAAACCCGGAATTATCATTTCATGAAGAAAAAACAGCTGAATATATTCTTGAGATATTACACAAAGCTGGTCTGGAAGCTGTTCGCATGGCAGAAAACGGGGTTGTAGCCGTCATTCATGGCAAAGCTCCGGGAAAAGTGGCTGCAATCAGAGCAGATATGGATGCCTTACCGCTGAATGAAAAAAATGAATTAGCATACAAGTCTGTAAAGCCAGGGATTATGCACGCATGTGGCCATGACTTTCATATGGCTACCGTGCTGGGAACAGCCTTTATTTTGCAGAAATTGAAAAATCAGTGGAAAGGAGCTGTTAAGCTCATCTTTCAACCTGCAGAAGAAAAGTTGCCGGGAGGTGCTTTGCATATGATTGAAGAAGGTGCTCTGGCTAATCCTGATGTTAACTTTATCCTTGGTCAGCATGTAGAACCTGAACTACCCACAGGTACATTCGGTTTCAAAACAGGACCATACATGGCCTCATCAGATGAAGTTATTATAACCATGAAGGGCCAGGGAGGACATGCAGCCATGCCCTGGAAAATTAATGATACCATAACGGCTACTGCCCATCTAATTGTCCAGCTTCAATCTTTGCTAACCCGTTCCATTCCAGCAGAAATACCCACTATCCTTTCTTTTGGAAAAATGGTTACACCGGGTGGTGCTTTGAATGTGATTCCCCCCGAAGTTATTATTTCAGGTACTTTTAGAACTTTTGATGAAAGCTGGCGCACGCATGCCCATCAACTCATCCGTGAAACAGCTTCGTCCGTTGCGTCTTCTTTTGGTTGCCGGGCTGAGGTGGAAATCCTGAAAGGCTACCCTGTACTTATCAATAATGAAGAACTGACCCACAAAAGCATGGAAAATGCTATAAATTATTTCGGCAACGAGCATGTGGTTAAACTTACCCACCGCCTGACAGCAGAAGATTTTGCTTATTATGCCCGTGAAATTCCTGCTGTATTTTATCGTATTGGTACAGGTAATAAAGATAAAAAAACACATTTACCCTTGCATTCCCCCCATTTTAATGTCGATGAAGAAGCCCTTATTCCGGCTATGGAGTTTATGACATACAATGTTATCAATTTACTGAACAAAGAATGAAACAGATTCTGACCATTATAGTTGGATGGATAATTTTTAATTTTCTTTCTTTCACACTATCAGCACAGGAAAATACACGGATTTGCTACACGGATTATATGACAAGGCTTAATGCCAGGAATTTTGATACATCAGGATTCCATTTCAGAGGTTCCGAACCGGTTTTTGAAGATGAATACTTTATTATTCCCGTGGTAGTGCATATCATCCACAACAACGGGCCAGAAAATATCAGTGATGAAAGGGTTATCAGCCAGATTGAAGTTCTGAACGAAGACTTTGGTCATTACGGTACATACAACAAAGACGAGCGGGGAGAAGATACACGCATCCGTTTTTGTCTGGCAAGCCGCGACCCTGAAGGAAATCCGACATCAGGCATTGTCCGTGTGCAATCACCCTTTACAGACCTTCAATCCACCGATGAAATGAAAACCAAAAATCTCAGTCGCTGGGATCAACGCTATTATCTTAATATCTGGGTCGTGAAAAGTATCGATGGGTCTTCCGATATTCAAGGCTATTCCTATACTCCTTCCAATTCCGGAGGACCGGTTTTTGAAGGTGACGGTATTGTAATTTCCTATAAATATTTTGGAAAATTAAGCAATAGTCCTTTTGGTTACAAGCTGGGACGTACCACCACACATGAAGTAGGACACTATTTAAATTTAAAACATCCGTGGGGCGGTGATGGTCCGGGTCAGGGAGGATGCGATGATGACGATGGTATCTTTGACACACCCAATTGCAGCCTGGCTTACGATAGTGCCATATATCCCCATTGCATTCATCCTAAACAATGCGGTAATATCCGGATGATAGAAAACTTTATGGAATATTCCACCGATGGATGCATGACATTATTTACTCCGGGTCAGGGAGAAAAAATGCGCGAAGCCATCAAAACATACCGTGCCGACCTTGTAAGCTACAATAATCTTGTCAACAGGGGTTGTGTATCGGTTTACGATTCATTGAACAACCATACACGGGTAAAAATTTATCCTAACCCGGCTTATGGAAATCTATATTTTGAAACCCACAGCAAAGAAACTTATACACTGGAATTTACGATCTGGGATATTCTGGGAAGATTTGTTATGAAAAAACAATTTGACAACATTTCAAAAGGTATTATCCGAGTGGATATCAATGACCTGAACCCAGGATTTTATATTTTGAAAGGAACATATGCAGACAATACC
>CAYNBC010000006.1:14025-16905 GCA_964395255.1 uncultured Sphingobacteriales bacterium
ACAATAACTTTTCCCTGCGTTTTATTAAAAGCCAAAAAGGATTTTAAACAGAATTTCCGGTTATAAAATAATTCCAAAAACCTGCTTTCCCCAGAACCATGTAAGCAAAGTGATAATTATAATAGCTATAAAATTAATGATCAGGCCTGTAGTGGCCATATCTTTCATCCTGAGGTAACCGGATCCAAATACAATAGCATTGGGAGGAGTAGCAACCGGCATCATAAAGGCCATGGAAGCAGCCAGAGTTGCAGGCAGCATCAGGAGCAACGGATTTTGCCCCAGACCAGCAGAAAGACTGGCCAGGATGGGTAAAAACATACTCGTTGTTGCCGTGTTGGATGTGACTTCAGTGAGAAATACAACAAGCATGGTTATTATGCCCACTAATGCAATGGGATGAAAATCAAGCCATGTCGAGATATGATTTTCAAGCCATTTGCTTAATCCGGATTGTACAAAAGCTTCAGCCAGCGCAAAACCTCCACCGAAAAGCAATACCACATTCCAGGGTAATTCCTTCACATCTTTCCATTCCATTATCTGGCATTTGACTTGATTTTTAGATGGAATTATAAACAAAATGAACCCCATGGTTATAGCTACAACTCCATCATTGATATACTCAGGATGGGGAAAAATACCACTCCAACCGGGCAATTTGAATTGGCCAATTACTATATCCTGTCTGAACATCCACAAAAAAGCCATTGTGATGAAAATAATCAAAACCCATTTTTCTTCATAACTTATCGACCCCAGTTCTTGTAGTCTCTCCCTGAATAGACTTACTGATTGCCTTCCCCCAATCTTGTCTGAAAAGCGGTATTTTATTGTGAGAACCAGATAAACACTAATAAATAACACCAGAGACACAGGCAGTGCAAAAAACATCCATTGCGAAAATGTGATTTCAAGGGTGCCAGGATAAAATATGCCTAACATTTTGACCATAACCAGATTGGGAGGAGTTCCAATCAGGGTGGCTATGCCACCTACGGAACAACTGTATGCAATTCCCAGCAGCAAAGCTCTTGGAAATGAAGTGTTTTTTTCGTCAAACTGATAGGATTGAATCACAGAAATTCCAATGGGTAGCATCATCATGGCTGTAGCTGTGTTAGAAATCCACATGGATAAAAAGGAGGCGGTAATCATAAATCCCAGCAAGACTTTTTTCCTGCTTTTTCCAAATTGAAGAATAATGTTGAGGGCAATTCTTTTGTGTAAATTCCACTTTTGCATGGCAAGGGCAATAAGAAAACCACCAATAAACAAAAAAATGACATGGTTAAAGTATTGAGCAGCCACTGATTTTCCGTCCATAACACCTGTCAGGGGAAAACATATCATGGGTAAAAGTGAAGTCACAGCTATGGGTAAAGTTTCGGTAATCCAATAATAAGCCATCAGAGCAGCTGTAGCCAGTGTAAAGTTGATACTTCTGTCAGAAGTTTGTAAAAATGGAAGCCAGGCAACACTGGCAAAAATGACAAACCCGGTCAGAATTTTTATCCAGTGTGCTTTGTTTGTAATATTCATCAGAAATAATTTCCGGAAACCGCTCACCGAATTTAGTCAAATTCATGGACTTTCCTTTTTTATATTGACAAAAAAGGTTTAAGGGTTTGTTGCGAAACAAATCGATTTATGAAATTTCGGATTATTCAGTGAAATTTAATGTAGCATCAGGGGACGGGATTTGATGAACTAAGATGGTAGCTTAAACCCATAAAGCCATATATTCCCTGAGCGGTTGTTCTTCCCGCCAGATACCCTTTACTTTTATAGCCTATCTGAGCTCGTAAGCTCATTCTTTTCAAAATCTTTAAACGGATATCCGAACCCATTGCCCACCCCTTTCCATAAATATCCTGATTCCATAGATCAATTATACCGTCCACGGATAATCCATGAAGATCAGATAGGCCGGTAAAATAAAGACCAAGCCCATAATTTTTAAATGGAAAGCCATATTTAAAATATAAATGGTAAAATCGTTCCTTCCAGTTTAAATAATTGTTTAAATATAATTCCACACCCAGAACTGAAGTATTAAAAAGAGTACCGTACGACCATTGAAAATGCTCATTGCCGGTATAAAACAGTTTTTTGCCTTTCAATTCGTCACCAAAAAAAGCTGCAGCTTCTTTATAAAAATTGATATCCAGTAAATTCCATAATAAAGAAAGAAAGCGTGCCTGATTATAAAAGCTTATAAGTTCGGGGTTTGGATTTCCCTGGTCATCAGATACTTCTTTATTGTGATTTTCCCAGACAAGTTTTGTAAAATTGACAGGGTCACCGCCTTCATTTATCCATGTTAGGGCATCTTTTGGATTTTGAGGAGAAAAAGCAAAAGCATACAGAGCATAAGCATACATAATACGGTTTCCAAAAGCCATCCCCAGTTCATCATTAAATAAACCTTTGTATTTATTTGTATTTATAAAAATCAAATTGCACATCACGGGCAGTCAGGTAATTGGCTTCAAAACCTCCAATTAATGCCAGTGTATGTTGTTCCAGGGTAGCATTTTCAGGCATTGTCAGGTCGCTAATAATGCCCGGAAATTGAAATCTCTGGAAGATAAATGTACCATTACCCTGAGCTGTTCTCAATTTGTGCCCAAACTCATGGGGCCACAAAATTGTTGACCATTTTCCTGCAAAAGTCCAGATAAACCCCAGCGTATTTCGTAGTGCTTTGTTTTTTATACGGGGAGAAAGGCAGCGGTAATAAACATCACTATAAATTTTTAAGGCCGACTTGATATTTTCTGTGCTATTGAGTACATCGTTGTTGATAGCGTAAATGAAGGAATATTCTCTATGATAAGCCAGGTTTTCATAAACCCCGGAAGTTTCCTGTGCATGGAT
>CAYNBC010000007.1:0-10914 GCA_964395255.1 uncultured Sphingobacteriales bacterium
TTGATAGCCTTTGCTTCTGTAAAGTTTGTAAGTATAAGGCGGTTCATAAAGTAAAGTGTCGATATCAAAAGGTTTTGACCAGTCAACATACATCACACCATCGGAAGTACCTGTTTTCAGGACTGAAACATGTGTAATAACAGGTTTATCTTTTTGCTGTCGGGCACATACTTCATTCGAAGCATAACCCTCGACCATTTTAAAATTTTCACCAATATAATAGGCAGTGACTCTGTAACAATACACTACCCCGGGAATAAGCCCTGCACCGTGATTGTCATCAAGGTAAGAAGTACGGTTATAACCAAATGTTGAATCAATGAGCTTAAAACGCGAATATGCCGGTACTCCGGTTTCACAAAGAGTAGTATCCCAATAGGAAGAATCAATTTTTCGATAAATGTAGTATCCCTTCGCATTGGAGCAGGAAGGTGGTTGCCAGTTTAATTGTATTCCTTTGACGGTGGGCTGGGCGGATAAGTTTTCAGGAGCCGGTCCTTTAACATAAATGAAAAAATGTTCAAGGTCGGTTAAAGGAGTATGGGAATAATTTCTGGCAATGCTATCATAAACCTTAAAAACCACACCATAGGGCTCTTTCCGGATGGTATTACAGGCTGGTGTCCATTCAAAGGTGGCAAAAATATCTCCTGAGCCCAGAACCCTGCTGGAGGGTAAAAGGCGTGCAGGGGAAGTGCTCTGAATAAAAGGCCCTCCTCGGGCTGTTAAAACAATCAACTGATTGATATCTATATCGCTGGCATGTACAGGTATTGTCAACTTTACAGCCTTACCTGCTTCTGCACAGGTATCTGCCACAGGATCAATAAGCGGTCTGTGATTGTTGCCGGGGAGTACAATGATTTGCATATCGCGCACAATATAACCGATTCTCTGCCCGTCACGAAACTCCTCAACCAGTATGGCAATGTTGTAAATTCCAACAGTATCGGGATAATCCCATGTCAGGTGGCCGGTATAGGGGTCAAGTGTAAAACCATTGACGCCTACAGGTGTGTAATATCCGTTAACATTCTGATTTACATTTTGCTTAGGAGGAATTAGTGTAAATACAAGGCTATCCCCATCCGGGTCATAAGCACTGGGGTTATGTTCAAAAGGAACGCCCTTCTCTGCAAAATCAATGGGTGGCTGCAATAATATGGGACTTCTGTTGAACCCTTTGGCTGGATTTATCTGTAATTCGGTATGGATGAAAAAAGGTGTGTAAACGCTATTGGTCATATTTCGAACATCCGCTACTCTGTTGGGGTCAAAAAATTCAAGGGTATAAACGCCCGGTCCCGGATATGTATGAACCGTTGTGTAACGGTTAAAATATGTACTGTTGCCTATATCATGTCTTTCAGCCAGTGGGACTATTTCACTGTTGCCATCACCGAAAAAAATTTCTATTTCATTCCGGTTAGCAGGACTGTTAATTTCGGTGTAAGTAATTACGGTGATTTCAAACTTATTGTCAGCAAAATTACCGATTTGACGGAAAGTAATTTCACCTGCACGGTTATGGGTGGAATATGCATAGAATGCCCCTGTCAATAAAAAAAGAAGAAGCAAAATGAGGCCTCGAATATCTTTCATAAGAGTTAAATAGTGCACTTTCAAAATTACGGCTTTTTCAATGTTAAAGGACGAATCCAGAGGCTTTAATTTGCAAAAACCGAACCTGTTAAAATTTAATAACAGAAATTTAGCATTTTTGTAAAATATTGCGCAAACTGATGATGGTGCTTCGAGTATTACAGAAAAATCAAAAACTGATAATCCTGATTCTTGTCAGTACAATCGCAAGATGGATTTATTATCTTTTTGAACAGAATAATCCTCTTTTTTTATACCCTCTCGTTGACGAACAGGAATATATACAAACAGCCCGTCAAATCATTGAACAACAATTCTTGCCCACTTTCCATTTTTATCATCCCCCATTCTATTCTTTTTTTCTCGCTATTCTTTTCTTTGCCGGCTTAACCTCGCGAGCTGTCATTATCTTGCAGTTTTTATCGGGAATTGCCGGTGTTGTTCTGTTGTATCGTTCTTTTCTCAATTTAAATTTCAAAGGGGCATTCGTGGCTTCACTCCTCTGGGGCATTTATCCCATTGAACTTTTTATGGAAAGCCGGATGATGCCTGAAAGCATTTTCATATTCCTGATTATTTGCATGTTTTACTTTCTTAGCAGGGGATTCAGCTTTCAAAACCTTTTATGGGCAGGCATTTTTTCAGGTCTTGCCATTATTACACGCTCCCAGTTTTTTCTCTTCTGGTTTATATTTATCATTTGGGCATTGATTACCAAACAATTAAAAATTAAATCTGTAGTTGGATTTACTGTATTTAGCTTCCTTTTTCCGCTGCTCAGCATATTGCATAATGCTTATCATACAGATGGAAAGTTATGGGCAGTTTCGAGCAACGGACCTGTCAATGTTTACATTGGAAATTCAAAACAAATCGACTCAACTTTAAACATACGCCCCAAAGTATGGCAGAAAGAATTTTTTCCGGCATTGTATGACGAAGCGGGAATCCACTTTTATAAAGATTCAAATACTGTCAACTCCTATTATCCTTACCTTCTTTCCGGTTATTTGTGGAAAAAAACCCTTAAAGAAAATGCGCATTTAATTGTGCCTTTAAAAAACCTCATCAGGAAAACACTGATTGTTTTGCAGGCGTATGAAACTCCTCGCGACTTTGACCTTTATGTTATCAAAAAGTGGAATCCTTTACTTAACCTGACAGTTGGCAAAAAATTTATTTATCTCCCGTTAGCCCTTTTTCTGTACGCTTCATTAATTTTTATCGTTGTCAGATGGAAAGAGGTTTTGAAAATCAAAAAAATGTGGCTTCCTGCCATTATGTTGCTGGCCGGAATGCTGCCCTCTATTCTGGTATTTAATGCTTTCCGGTATCGACTTGCAGCAGTACCTTTCATACTCATATTTGCTGTGGAATTTTACAGGGAATACTGGAAAAACAGCCGTATTCAGGCTGTCCACTCAGGATTGATAATTCTTCTCGGGACCCCCCTGCTACAAAGCATTCAAATTCAAAAAATTCCTCTTAGTGAAACTTATGATTATGTAGCAGATGCTTACATTCAAAAAGGAAACACCATACAGGCGGAAAGGTATTATAAACTGGCCCAGCAAGAAGCCGAAAAACGCAAAGTCCGTGGTGTAGAGAAAGCATCCACATGGATAAACCGGGCCATTATATTAAACCAGCGAGGTGCCACAGACTCAGCATTGATTCTATTGAACCGTGCTGTAAAGATGGATTCTCAATCTGCCATGGCTTATTACAACAGGGCGATTGTTCTGCAACAAAAAGGTCGTTACCATGAGGCACTTCAAGATTACAACCATTGTCTTTACTTATCTGACCGGGATAACCTTTTTTTATCCAGTGTGTATTTCGGAAGAGCCCAGTGTTATGTAAAACTGTATAAACCCGATAAAGCCATGACCAGTCTGAACAAAGCCATTTCTTTAAATCCTCAAAATCCGGTATTTTATTCCAATCGGGGTGTGCTCTACGGTTTGAAGGGCCATCTGAACAAAGCCATCCGGGATTTTTCCCGGGCCATTATGCTTGATTCCACCCGTTCAAAATACTATACAGACCGCGCTATTGCATATCTTAACGGAGGGTATGCCGACAGCGCCATGCTGGATATTGACAGAGCCATCAGCCTGGATACCCTGAACGGCAAAGCCTATTTTATCCGTGGTTTGCTATTCCTCGACCTGGGGAAAAAAGAAAAAGGTTGCCTCGACCTGCACCGCGCTCAAAGCCTTCATTTTAAACCTGCTGAAAAGGAGATAAAAAAATATTGTTTGAACTAGAATGTTAAAAGCTTATCTATATCTTTGTAAGAATTTTTGAAAATTTTTAATGGTAGAACGGGAATACAACAGAGTCTTTGCATTTTTTTACTTGCTTTCTTATGTCATTGCGCTGAATATTGCTTATTTCACCAGCGCTTATTTCTATTATGGTTCGTTAATACATCTTAATAATTCAGCCAATTTAATTTATTACATCTTTATCAATATTGCATCATTATATCTGGTTTTGGCTGGCAGAAGTAAGGATTTGTTCTTTATTGTATATGTATTTCTTGCTTTTCCTGTACTCAGCTTTATTACATTTACCATCACCGACATAGCTATCAATACCTACAGCCGGCACAATATCAAACCATTAAGGTATGTAGTTGTAGGACTTAATTCCACTACAGTTGAATTTGTTCGAAGACGAAATGAAGACAATCCAGCTGCTTACCAGTTTATGGGGTATTTTGACGATATTACCTCCGGAGTTGAACAAAAGCAGTTTCTGAAAGGAAGTATTAACGAAATATTTGATTATCTGTCAAAAAACAAGATTGATGAAGTGTATTGCTCCGTAGAAAAAATGGGCAGTCAGGAAATTATAAACCTCATCAACTTTTGCGATAATCATTTGATTAGAATACGCTTTCTACCCGAATTCTTCAATAAAATGAGTAAAAGGTCGGTTCGCTTTCAGCTGGAATACAGCCATCATGTACCCGTTCTGTTTATTCGCAGAGAACCTCTGGAAAGCATTACCAATCAAATCATCAAACGAACTTTTGATATTGTGTTTTCCCTTTTTGTCATCATCTTTTTCCTTTCATGGATGGTGCCTATCATCGGTTTGATTATAAAACTTACCAGCAAAGGTCCCATATTTTTCCTGCAGGAAAGAAATGGTAAAAACAATAAACCTTTTAAAATGATAAAATTCCGGAGTATGCGCCCCAACCCGGAAGCTGACCTCAAACAAGCTACCAAAAATGATCCGCGTATTACGCCTATCGGTCGTTTTTTAAGGAAAACAAGTCTTGATGAACTTCCCAATTTCTTTAATGTTTTGATAGGGCAAATGTCTGTTGTAGGTCCAAGGCCACACATGCTTAAACATACTGAAGAATACAGCAAAATCATTGATAAATTTCTGGTACGCCAGTTTGGAAAACCCGGAATAACAGGCTTAGCTCAGGTGAATGGTTTCAGAGGCGAAACCGAAGACCCTGTCAAAATGCTTAAAAGAGTGGAATACGATGTTTTGTATCTCGAAAACTGGAGCCTCGGCCTCGATATTGAAATTATTTTAAAAACCATCTGGCAGGTATTTACCAAACCCGCAGAATAACAGATATAAAGAATGACATTTAAAAGTGGTTTTGTCAATATTTTCGGATATCCCAATGCAGGTAAGTCAACATTGATGAACAAACTGGTGGGAGAAAAAATTTCCATTGTTACACCCAAAGTACAAACTACCCGCCAGCGCATCCGTGGAATTTTATCAGGAGAACAATTCCAGATTGTCTTTTCGGATACACCGGGCATCCTTCAACCACGATATGAAATGCATAAAGCCATGCAAAAAGAAATTGAATTCGCCCTCCAGGATGCTGATATTGTTCTTTACCTGACCGAACCGGATGACAATACGGACAAACATCTTTCTTTCATAGAGAGGATAAAGAAGAGAAATCTACCCACTTTATTGCTGATTAACAAAATAGATTTGTCCAGCCAGGAAAAAGTTCAAGCTAAAATATCGGAGTGGAAAAATCATTTTCCGGAGGAAAATATTATACCCATCTCAGCTCTTTATAATCACAACCTTTCATACCTGATTCAAAAAATCAAAGAATTATTGCCAGAACATCCTCCCTATTTCGACACAGATCAACTAACAGATAAATCGGAAAAATACCTTGCATCGGAAATTATTAGGGAAAAGATTTTTCTCAGGTTTAAGGAAGAAATACCCTATCACACCGAAGTTGTAGTAAAGCGTTTTGAAGATACACCCCAATTACTAAGTATTTTTGCCGATATTTATGTCAATAAAAGGTCACAAAAACCCATATTGATAGGAAAAAACGGGCAGGCGTTGAAAGAAATAGGTATCCTTGCCCGCGAAGAACTGGAAAGCTTTTTTGGGAAAAAAATCTATCTCGAGCTTTATGTAAAAGTCAGAGAAAATTGGCGGGATAAAAAATTGTATCTGAGACAATTTGGTTTTGATATTTAAAACAAACAGCAACGAATAATTTGGCAAATTATTAATTTAATTTTGAACCTTTATTATTTTTCATTCCAGCCCTTAATAAAAGATTTTTTTAAATAAATTCGTGCCGGAGTTTTGAACCTAAAAAATAAAATCTGATGAATTGGTTTCAGTTTGCGGTAACTTCTTCGGTAGGTAAGAAGTTTATCATGTCTCTGGCGGGCTTGTTTTTGATTGTTTTCCTGCTGGTTCATCTGGGTATCAATCTTTTACTTCTGGCCCCCAACACCGATAATTTTAATGTTGCAGCCCATTTTATGTCAACAAATTGGGTGATTAAAGTTTTTGAAGTAATTCTGTTTCTTGTCTTTATCATTCACATCATTTACGGAATTGTCATTCAGATAGGTAACTGGATGGCAAGGCCCATCCGTTACAAAAAAGAGAACCTTACTTCTCAAACTTCTTTCTTTTCTAAATACATGATTCATACAGCCATAGTAATTTTTATATTTCTCGTTATCCATCTGGCAGATTTCTGGTTTGAGAGCCGGTTTACATCCGAATTATCTACTGTTGTTATCAATAACAAAGAATATCACGATATGGCTGCCCATGTGATTGAGGAATTTTCTAATGGTGGTTATGTTATATTTTATGTCGTATGTTTTATTATTCTGGCATTTCATCTCAATCATGCTTTTCAGTCTGCCTTTCAAACACTGGGCATTAATCATAACAAATACACACCCGTTATTAAATTTTTAGGCACACTTTATTCGATACTTGTGCCTCTGGGTTTTGCTTTGATAGCAGTAATTATTTATTTCAGATAAAAACGAAATCAATTATCTATGACAAAGTTAGATTCAAAAATACCGGAAGGAAACTTAGCAGAAAAATGGACAAATTATAAAGGCCAGATAAATCTGGTCAACCCGGCCAACAAAAGAAAAATTGACATTATCGTTATAGGAACAGGATTGGCCGGAGCCTCAGCTGCAGCATCTCTTGGCGAGCTGGGTTTTAATGTCAAAGTATTTTGCTATCAGGATAGTCCAAGAAGAGCTCATAGTATTGCTGCTCAGGGAGGAATAAATGCAGCCAAAAACTACCCTAATGATGGTGATAGTATTTACCGTCTTTTTTATGATACCATCAAAGGAGGTGATTACCGTGCAAGAGAAGCCAATGTTTACCGTCTGGCCGAAGTTTCCAACAATATTATAGACCAATGTGTAGCTCAGGGAGTTCCTTTTGCCCGTGAATACAGCGGATATCTCGACAACCGTTCTTTTGGCGGGGCACTTGTTTCTCGTACTTTTTACGCCCGTGGTCAGACAGGTCAGCAATTGCTCCTTGGAGCTTACGGTGCTTTAAGTAAAGAGATTGCACGAGGCACCGTTACTATGTACAACCGCCACGAAATGGTAGAACTGGTAGTTATCGAAGGTCGTGCACGCGGAATTATTGCCCGTAATCTGGTTACTGGAGAACTGGAAAGACATTTTGGTCATGCCGTTGTCCTGGCTTCGGGAGGTTATGGTAATGTGTATTTCCTCTCAACCAATGCCATGGGCTCCAATGCTTCCGCAGCATGGAAAGCCCATCGTAAAGGCGCTTTTTTCGGTAATCCCTGCTTCGTTCAAATTCATCCCACATGCATCCCTGTACATGGAACATACCAGTCTAAACTGACATTAATGAGTGAAAGCCTCAGGAATGACGGAAGAATCTGGGTCCCGAAAAAACTTGAGGATGTTGAAAAACTCAGAAAAAAAGAAATAAAACCTACGGATATTCCTGAAGAAGACCGTGATTATTATCTGGAAAGAAGATATCCCGCCTTTGGTAACCTTGTTCCCAGAGATGTGGCTTCCAGAGCAGCCAAAGAAAGATGTGATGCCGGTTTTGGTGTTAATCCGGAAGGTAAGGCTGTATTTCTGGATTTTCAATCAGCTATCGATAGGCTGGGACGCGACACCATTGAAGCCAGGTACGGAAACCTCTTCCAGATGTACGAAAAAATTACCGATGAAAATCCTTATGAAACACCCATGATGATCTACCCAGCAGTACATTATACTATGGGTGGAATCTGGGTCGATTATGAGCTTCAGACTACTATTCCGGGCTTGTTTGCCATTGGCGAAGCCAACTTTTCAGACCACGGAGCCAACCGCCTTGGTGCTTCGGCACTTATGCAGGGACTGGCAGACGGTTACTTCATCCTGCCATATACCATTCAAAATTACCTCTATGACCAGTTTCGTATTCCACGCATGTCTACCGATTTACCAGAATTTAAAGAAGCTGAAGACTCAGCCCGTGAACGCATTGAAAAACTTATGAATATCAAAGGAAAGCATTCGGTGGACTTCTTTCATAAAAAACTCGGGCAAATCATGTGGGATTATGTGGGTATGGCTCGAAATGAAAAAGGATTGAATAAAGCCTTGCAATTAATCAAAGAATTGAAAGAAGAATTCTGGCACGATGTAAGAATACCCGGCCGTTCCGATAGCCTCAATCCTGAGCTGGAAAAAGCAGGCAGAGTAGCCGATTTCTTCGACCTTGCCCAATTAATTACCCAGGATGCCCTGCATAGAAATGAATCCTGTGGTGGTCATTTCCGCGAAGAATATCAGACCGAAGATGGTGAAGCTTTAAGGAACGATAAAGATTTTGCTTATGTAGCTGCCTGGGAATATACAGGCGAAAATCAACCTGAAAAACTTCACAAAGAAGATTTGAATTATCAATTCATTGAAATCAAACAAAGAAATTATAAATAAAAGCTGAAAAAACCGGGAACATGAAATTGAAATTAAAAATTTGGCGGCAGCCGGATGCTCAATCCAAAGGGAAATTTGAAACTTACACCCTGGATGATGTTTCACCGGATATTTCTTTTCTTGAAATGCTCGATTTACTGAATGAAGAGTTGATAAGAAAAGGCGAAGAACCTGTTGCTTTCGACCATGATTGCCGGGAAGGTATTTGTGGCATGTGTAGTCTTTATATCAACGGCCGTCCTCATGGTCCTGATGAAGCAGTTACAACCTGTCAGCTCCACATGCGTAAATTCAAAGATGGTGATGTTATTGTAATTGAACCATGGCGAGCCCGCCCCTTCCCTGTTATTAAAGATTTGATAGTAGACCGGTCAGCCTTTGATAAAATTATTCAGGCCGGAGGATATATCTCGGTAACTACTGGAGGCGTCCCCGATGCCAACGCCATCCCTATCGGAAAAGAAGTAGCTGACGAAGCCTTTGATGCAGCTACATGTATAGGTTGTGGGGCATGCGTGGCTGTATGTAAAAATGCCTCAGCTATGCTTTTTGTTTCGGCCAAAGTTTCACATCTGGCATTACTACCTCAGGGACGACCTGAAGCCTATCGCAGGGTTCAAAAGATGATTGCCAAAATGGACGAGCTGGGTTTTGGCTCATGCACCAATACTGGCGCCTGCGAAGCTGAATGCCCAAAACAAATCAAAATCTCTCATATCGCTCGTCTAAACCGTGAATTCCATAAAGCTACATGGATTAAACAGAAAATTCATTTTTAAGATTTTACATCATAAAACTTTCTCCTTCTTTCTCCGTGGGAGAAAGTTTTTTTATATCTTCATTTTTAAAAATTACTGCCTGGGTTGAAAAACAAAACTTTCTATTTCAGTGCCCTTTTGTTGATTTTCATAATCCAGATTTTCTGGGCTACTAACTCCCACCATATTCCTGACTGGCAAAAAAGAACGCTAACCTCAGGATTTGTTTTTCCTTATGCCAAACCCTTTTTTTATTTTTACTATTATACAGGCTTATTTCCTCTGGCCACATTATCCCCCATACAGGATTACTCCCATGAGGAAGCATATCGCCTTATCAGGGAAGAAGGTCACAACCTGATTATGGAATACAAACATTGGAGCAGGATGGGTGAAAATGCAAGAATCTGGGCATTTTTTCCTGATGCATGGCTAAAAAAAACAGCACAGGCTCCGTCCATAAAAACCTTTAACGGCCTTGTGTTTTTAACAGGATTGTGGCTTGTGTTTACAGCTTTTTACAGAGCAGGATACCCTTTCACAGGTTTAATTTTATGCATTATCATTTCAATTACACCCTATTTTCCTTATGAAGTATACCGGAATAAAAATATTTTTGCATTGCAGGCATCGGTTTTTTTGTGGGTGCTGGGCCTCAATATGCATTTTTTATATAAAAAAATCCGTCCTGTATTTTCCATTATTTTACCTTTCATAACAGGTATAATAATAGCTTTTTTCTCGGAAATAAGAGGAGAAATTTTGCAGGTATTGCTGGCAGCCATCCTCCTGTACATTTTTGCCAATCAAAAAAACTGGCTCTGGAAAGGGTTGATGCTTGTTATTCTGGTTCTGGCTTTTTACAACACCCGCCAGCTCATACGACATTACTTCGACAGGAAATTTGAAGAAACAGCCCGAATAGTGAGCCAACATGGAGGACATGTTTATACCGGACCAAGGTTGAAGGCACATTCATTCTGGCATCCTGTATGGTGTGGGCTGGGAGATTTTGACCATCGCTTCGGATATGCATGGGATGATACAAAGGCTTATCAATTTGCCCTGCCTTTGCTCAACCGAAAGTATGGTTTTAATTTTACTTATTCAGGAGGTTACGCCTTCGACCAGTACTACGACAAGGACAGCCTGTATTATATCAAACCGGAAGATTTACCGGAATACGACCAGATTATTAAACAAAAAGTTTTAAGTGATATTCAATCGCATCCTGGCTGGTATGTAGCTATCCTGCTAAAAAGATTGTTAAGAATTCTTACGCATAC